>CAZOKA010000304.1:0-3151 GCA_964580265.1 uncultured Rhodobacterales bacterium
GGCCGACGTGGCCACCGTGCTGTTCGAAAGGCACCTGAAATTCGATGCCGCCGCCCCCGAGTGGCCCGACCGCGACAGGTTCATCCTGTCGGCGGGGCACGGCTCGATGCTGCTTTATTCGCTGCTGTACCTGACCGGTTACCAGGGCATGACGCTCGACGAGATCCGCAACTTCCGGCAATGGGGCGCGATCACCGCGGGCCATCCGGAGAACTTCCTGCATCCGGCGATCGAAACCACGACCGGCCCGCTGGGCCAGGGCATTGCCAACGCCGTGGGCTTCGCCATCGCCGAGGAGGTGCTGCGCGCGCGCTTCGGGCGCAAGCTGATGAACCACCACACCTACGTGATCGCCGGCGACGGCTGCCTGATGGAGGGCATCAGCCACGAGGCGATCGCCCTGGCCGGGCGGCAGCGCCTGTCGAAGCTGATCGTGCTGTGGGACAACAACAACATCACCATCGACGGAACCGTCGACCTGGCCGACCGGACCAACCAGATTCAGCGCTTCCGTGCCTCCGGCTGGCAGGTGACCGAGATCGACGGCCACAACCCCGACGAGATCGACGCCGCCCTGACCATGGCGAAAACCTCGCGCCGGCCGACCATGATCGCCTGCAAGACCCATATCGGCCTCGGCCACGCCGCGCAGGACACCCCCAAGGCCCACGGGGCGCTGACCGATTCCGATCAGCTCAAGGCCGCCAAGGACGCCTACGGCTGGGCCGGCGGCCCCTTCGAAGTGCCCGCCGAGGTGAAATCCGCCTGGGAAGAGATCGGCCGGCGCGGCGCCGCCGAACATGCCGCGTGGAAGGCGCGCCTGGCCGAGACCTCGGAACGCCGCCAGGCCGAGTTCGCCCGGGTCATGGCCGGCGACGTGCCGCCGAAACTGTCGGCTCGGATCAAGGCGCTTAAGAAGCAGGTCAGCGAGGAGGCCCCGAAGGTGGCCACCCGCAAGTCCAGCGAGATGGTGCTGGAGGTCGTCAACCCGATCATGCCGGAAACCGTGGGCGGCTCGGCCGACCTGAGCGGCTCCAACAACACCAAGTCGGGCGACATGACGGTATTCGACGAGGGCAACCGCAAGGGCCGCTACATCCATTACGGCGTGCGCGAACACGGCATGGCCGCGGCGATGAACGGCATGGCGCTGCATGGCGGCGTGCGCCCCTATGGCGGCACGTTCATGTGCTTTACCGATTATGCGCGCCCGGCGATGCGGCTGGCGGCGCTGATGAAGGTGCCCACCATCTTCGTCATGACCCATGACAGCATCGGCCTGGGCGAGGACGGGCCCACGCACCAGCCGGTCGAGCATCTGGCGATCAGCCGGGCCACGCCCAACACCCATGTCTTCCGCCCCTGTGACACGGTCGAGACGGCCGAGGCGTGGGAACTGGCGCTGCAGTCGAAATCCACGCCCTCGGTCCTGTCGCTGACCCGGCAGGGCGTGCCGACGCTGCGGACCGAGCACCGCAACAAGAACCTGACCGCGCAAGGTGCCTATGTCCTGGCCGAGGCCGAGGGCAAGCGCCAGGCGATCTTGCTGGCAACGGGCTCCGAGGTGCAGGTGGCCATGGCCGCGCGCGAGGCCCTGCAGGCCGAGGGGATCGGCACCCGGGTCGTTTCGATGCCCTGCTGGGAGTTGTTCGAGGTTCAGGACGAGACCTACCGCAGGCGCGTGCTGCCCGCCGGCAACGCCGTTCGCGTGGGCGTCGAGGCCGCGGTTCGCCAGGGCTGGGACCGCTGGCTTTGCGGCGAACGCGGGCGCGAGGCGCGCTCGGGCTTTGTCGGAATGGAAGGCTTCGGCGCCTCGGCCCCGGGGGGAACGCTGTTCGAAAAGTTCGAGATCACCGCCGGGGCGGTGGCCGAGAAGGTGAAATCGCTGCTCTGACGGCGATGCCGCTGATCCGCTGCGCCTTGCGTGTACGGTTGGTGGGTGATCGGGCTGTCATTCATGGCATCGGGTATAGGGGGCGGAAATGCGTGGCAAAAAATCGCTGATCGGGAAACTGAAACCCAACTGGTTCAAGCCGTACCGTTTGCTCGACCGGTTGTACGTTCCACGCGATTTGGCTCATGTCCAGAGAACCCGGAACCTGCGGCTTCTTCCGATTGCGAAGAACCGCAGGGGCGGCAAGCACGCCTTTTCCGAATGGGCGCACGTGATCGGGATTTTCCAGACACTGATGCACCTCAACCTTCGGAAAAACGAGGACAACGTCATCGTGGATGTGGGCTGCGGGACCGGGTTGCTGGCGATTGCGGCCGAACCGTTTCTTGGCCAGAGCGGCAAATATGTGGGGATCGACATCACGAAATCGGATGTCGACTTCTGCCGCCGGCACTATCGGGACGCGCATTTCGAATTCATTCACCTGGATGCCAACAATCCGGGATTCGTTTCAACGCAGAAAGAAACCAGGTCGAAATGGCCGCTGGAGGACGAAAGCGCCGACATGGCCACCGCACTGTCGGTCTGGACGCATTTCGGCGAGGAAGACGCGCTGTTCTATCTCGGCGAGACCGGCCGCGTGCTTAAGCCCGGCGGTCGCGCGATCATCACGTTTTTCACGCTCGACGAGCACTACGAGAAGAGTCTCGGGTCGCGGTCATCCCGCGAAGGCAGGTTCAACAAGACACGGCAGGATCAGTGGATTTTCGATCAATCCTCGTACGGGTCGGATGCGTGGCGACACCCCCTATGGGTCAAGACACCCGAGGACGCGATCGGCGTCACGCCCGCGGGGCTTGAACGCCTTGCCGCTCGATCCGGCTTGAAGCTGATCGAACAGCACCCCGGAAACTGGAAAGAAATACCCGGACTTTTCTTCCAGGACATCCTGATATTCGAGAAACCCTTGAAATAATGGCCCCCCGTGCGAGATCGTTGAAACCGGCACCGAATGCTGGCGCTTCAAGTATCGGGCGCAACGCCCAATCGCACATCTGCAGGCAAACCTCGGGTTTGACGGGGCGGGCTCGGGCGCGATCCGGATCGCAAGCGATGCGGTGGGCCAAAGACAGAAAATGCGGTGCACTCCGGGTTCGGGCGGCTAGTTCACCCGCGTGAACGGGTTCAGATGGCTGACCCTGGCCCAGACCGGAGCGATCACTTTCGTGCCCACGGGAACGAGCGCCAGCCCGAGCA
>CAZOKA010000305.1:0-3148 GCA_964580265.1 uncultured Rhodobacterales bacterium
GCGGTCAGCGCAACGCGTCCAGCGCCTCCGCCAATGGCGCGTCATCGTCCAGCCGCAACCGCACCGGCAGGGTGATCACCTGTGCGCGAAACCGCGGCGGCAGGCGCACCGCATCCTTTTCCGTGGTGACAAGCTGCGCCCCGCGCAGCCGCGCCTCGTGTTCCAGCCGCGACAGCAGTGCGGGCGTCAATGCCTGGTGATCGTCCAGTGCCTCGGCCCGGATCAGGTGCGCCCCCAGCCCCCGCAGCGTGGCAAAGAACTTCTCGGGATGACCAATCCCGGCAAAAGCCAGGAACGGCGTGTCGTCCCACGACATGCCGGTCTGCAACGGCTCCAACGCGCCAGTCAGATGCGGCACCTCGCCAATCGCATCGCCCCAATCCACCGCAAACCTCGTTTGCGCGTCGTCCGGACCGATCGACAGCACGATGTCGGCCCGCTCCAGCCCCGCCGCCACCGGCTCGCGCAGCGGCCCGGCAGGCAGGCACCGGCCATTGCCGAACCCCTTGCCCGCGTCCACCACCACGATCGACAGATCCTTGTGCAGGGCCGGGTTCTGAAACCCGTCATCCATCACGATCACCTGCGCACCGGCGCGCACCGCCTCGATCGCGCCAGCGGCCCGGTCCCGCGCCACCCATACGCGCCCGAACGCGGCCAGCAGCAGCGGCTCATCGCCCACCTGCGCCGCAGTATGACGCGCCGGGTTCACCTCAACCGGGCCGGTCAACCGTCCTCCGTGCCCACGCGAGACGACATGCGCCTCGATATGCCGCGCGCGCAGCATTTCGAGCAACGCGATCGCCGTCGGCGTCTTGCCTGTCCCTCCGGCATTCAGGTTGCCGACGCAGATCACCGGAACGCCCGCTCGTGCGCCGTGCCCCCCCGCCACGCGACGCGCCGTCGCTCGCGCGTAAAGCGCCCCCAGCGGCGCCAGCAACCGCGCCTGCCATGCGGGTTGCTCCGGCGGAGTGTACCAGAAACCCGGTGCCCGCATCATTCGCCCCCCTGCCGGTCCAGCGTGTCCTGCGCCAGATCGATCAGCCGATTCGTCACCTCGGCCCCGTCCGTGGCCACCTCCCAAGCCGCATGGGCCATCGCTGCGGCCTGGTCCGGCGCGGTCAGAGACGTCAGCGCCCCGGCCAACGTCTCGGCATCCTTGACCACGCGCGCCGCGCCCGCCTCGGCGAAACGGGTATAGGCCGGACGATACCGGGCCACGTTCGGCCCGTGCAGTATGGCCGAGCCTAGCGCCGCTGGCCCGAACGGGTCACGCCCACCATGGCCGGCCTCCAGCGAACTGCCGACGAACGTGATCGGAGCCAGCCGATACCACAACCCCAACTCCTGTTCGGCCGTGTCGGCCAACAGGATCTGCGTCACCTCCTGCGGCATATCGCCAAGCGACCAGCGCGACACGCGCCATCCCTGCGCGCGCAGGGTGCGCGCCATGTTCTCTTCCTCGTCCGGGTCATCCGGCACCAGGATCAGCAGCCGCCGATGCGCCGACCGCAACGCGGCGCGATGTGCCGCGGTAATGATCTCCAACTCGCCAGCCTGCACCAACGCCGCCACCCATGCGGGCCGCCCGCCGATCGCCGTCTCCAGCGCCTCGCGGTCATCCTCGTTGCACGGCAGGGCACTGGTGCCACTTTGCAAGGTGCCGCTGGCGCTGATCCGTCCTGCCGGCACGCCAAGCCGGATCAAACGCCGCGATACATTGCCAGACGCGGCCATCACGCACTTGAAATGTCTGAGCACCGCGCGCGCCGGGTCGGGCCAGCGCAAGCGCACCCCCTCGAACCCCGACTCCGCTGCATCGACAAGGAACATCGGAACCCCCGCCCCGGCGCTGCATTCGATCAACGCCGGCCGTAAATGCCCCACCGTCCAGATGCACAGATCGGGCCGCCAATGGGCCAGGAATGCCTCGATCGCCGGGATTGATTCCGGCGGCACCCTCTGCACGATCACGCGCTCCGCCAGGGCGGGCAGGTCTTGCTCATCTTCCCCCACCGTCAACAGCATACGCAAGCCGGGGCGCTGCGCGACAAGCCGCTCGGCCAGATCACACAGCGCCAGAATCCGCCCCGCGCTGCCTGCATGTCCCCAGACAAGCTCGCCCTGGGGGCGCGGTGGCAACTCGCGCGTCTCGACCGGCGCCGCGCCACGCGCCATTGCCATGTGGCCGGGCAACCCGAACAAGCGCAGAACCATCGCCCGTCAGCCCAGTTCCTCGGTCGGCGATGCCTCGGTCTCCTCGTCGCGCAACCGATGAAGGTGGGCAATGAAATACCGCATATGCGCATTGTCCACGGTGCGTTGCGCCTCGGCCTTCCACGCGTTATGCGCGCTGTCATAATCGGGAAAGATACCGACGAGATGAATATCGTCCACGTTCTTGAACTTGTTCGAGGACGGGTCAACCAGTTCACCGCCGAAAACCAGGTGCAGGCGCTGTGTCATGGGTCTTATCCTTTGGGTTGTCTCGCTGCGCGCAGACTAGTGCCCCGGACAGGAATTGTGAACCGACTGATACTCAATCTCCCTATCGGCCAACGCACATACCGCTGCGGCTATTTGCCCGCCGCGCGCTTGAACGCCTCGCGGTCGCGCATTGCCTTGGCGTAGCCCAGCAGGCGCTCATCCTCGACGGGGAATTTCGCGCCATAAGCCCAGTTCAGGCAATGCGCGGTGATGATGTCGGCGATGGTCATTTCATTGCCCATCAGGAACGGACCCTCGATCCGCTCGGCCAGGCGCGCGGCATTGCGCGCGAATTCCCATTTCAGACTATCCTTCACCTGCGGCACACGCTGGTCTTCGGGTAGAATGAAACTGTGCCGCGCAGCCGTCCACAACACCGCATCCAGCTCGTCCAGCGCGGTATGCGTCAACGCATCCTGCCGGGCGCGCTCCACCGTGCCGGCGGGGTAGGTCAGCTTGCCATGCTTGTCGGCCAGGTAAGTCAGGATCGCGGTGGAATCGGTCAACACCGCGTCCCCATCACGCAGCGCCGGAATCTTGCCCGAGGGGTTGGCCACGCGCGCCTCCTCCGAATGCGGCCCCACGTCCACGTGGTTATAGGGCTCGCCCAGCTCCTCCAGCATCCACATCACGCGGAATGCGCGGCTTTGCGTGCCGCCGA
>CAZOKA010000306.1:0-3147 GCA_964580265.1 uncultured Rhodobacterales bacterium
GATGTGGTGGCGACGGGTTTTGCCCTTGCCAAGCGGCTGAAGAAGGTGGGCGTGCGCGCCGGGGTGTGCGACGGGTTCATCGGCAATCGCATCCTGTCGCATTACGGCAAGGAGGCGGCCTACCTGGTGCTGGACGGGGCCACGCCGCAACAGGTGGACAGCGCGCTTGAAGGGTTCGGGTTTGCCATGGGGCCGCACAAGGTGGGCGATCTGGCGGGGCTGGATATCGGCTGGGCCACGCGCAAGCGCAAGGCGGGCGCGCGCGATCCGAACGAGCGGTACGCCGGCGCGGTGGCCGACCGCATCTGCGAAGAGGGGTGGTTCGGACGCAAGACCGGCAAGGGCTATTACATCTACGAGGGCAAGGACATCCGCCCCAACCCGGAGGTTGCCCGCATTATCGACGAGGAGCGCGGCAAGGCCGGGATCAGCCCGCGCGATTTTACCGATCAGGATATCGTGGACCGCTACATGACGGCGATGATTTCCGAGGCCGCGCGCGTGGTCGAGGACGGCATCGCCAAGCGCCCGCTGGACGTGGATATGGTTCTGTTGTTCGGCTACGGATTCCCGCGGTTCCGGGGCGGGCCGCTGCATTATGCCGACACGATCGGGGCTACCGAGCTGGTGCGCCGGATCGAGACCTACGCGCAAGAGGACGCGCATTACTGGCAAGTGCCCGACATCCTGCGCCGCATGGCCGAGGACGGCACGACGTTCGCCGACATGAACAAGGGGGCCTGATATGGACCTGAACTATTCACCCGAGGAGCGCGATTTCCAGGAGGAAGTGCGCGGCTGGCTGGCCGATAACCTGCCGGAGCACATCTCCGATGCCGTGCGCTCAGGCGGGGAGTTGACCAAGGAGATGATGGAGGAGTGGCACGCGCTGCTCAATTCCAAGGGGTGGCTGGCGACGACGTGGCCGGTCGAGTTCGGCGGGCCGGGCTGGACCCCGGTGCAAAAGCACATCTTCGAGGAAGAATGCTGCCGCGCGTATGCGCCGCGGATCGTACCGTTCGGGTTGAACATGCTGGGGCCGGTCCTGATCAAGTTCGGGACCGAGGCGCAACAGCAACAGATCCTGCCGCGCATCCTTGATGGGTCGGACTGGTGGTGCCAGGGCTATTCCGAGCCAGGCGCGGGGAGCGACCTTGCCAGCCTGAAGACCCGCGCGGTGCGCGAGGGGGACGAGTATGTCATCAACGGGCAAAAAACGTGGACGACGCTGGGCCAGCACGCCAACAAGATCTTCTGCCTGGTGCGCACCGATCCGGATGTCAAACCGCAAGAGGGCATTTCCTTTGTGCTGGTGGACCTGGACACGCCGGGGATCGAGATGCGCCCCATTCGCCTGATCGAGGGGGGGCACGAGGTGAACGAGGTGTTTTTCACCGACGTGCGGGTGCCGGTTGCCAACCTGGTGGGCGAGGAAAACAAGGGCTGGACCATCGCGAAATACCTGCTCACGCACGAGCGCACGGGCATTGCCGGGGTCGGGTTCTCGATGCAGGCTCTGGAAGAGGTCAAGGCGCTGGCGCGCAAGGTGCGTCGCGGGGCGGCGCGGCTGATCGACGATCCGCTGTTCGCGGCGCGCATCGCGCAGGCCGAGATCGACCTGGAGGCGATGAAGATCACCAACCTGCGGATGCTGTTCAAGGCGCAGGAACAGGGGGCGCCGGGGCCTGAGACCTCGATCCTCAAGATCAAGGGCACGGTCATCCACCAGGAGCTGAAGGATCTGGCGCGCAGGGCGCTGGGCCCGGCGGCGGCGCCGTTCCCCGGCCATGTCAGCGATGGCAACATCCTGTTCGGGCCCGAGGACACGGCCAACAACGCGGCGCGCTATTTCAACAACCGCAAGACGTCGATCTTCGGTGGATCGAACGAGATCCAGCGCAACATCCTGACCAAGACAATGCTGGAGCTGTAAGCGATGGATTTCAATCTGACCGATGACCGGCGCATGCTGGCCGACACGCTGGCGCGCTACCTGGGCGACAAGTACACCATCGAGCACCGCAACGCGGTGGCGTATGAGGTGCCATGCCATGACCCGTCCAAGTGGGACGAACTGGCCGAGTTGGGGGCGCTATATGCGCTGGCGCCCGAGGATGCGGGAGGCTTTGGCGGCACCGGCTTTGACATATCGGTGGTGTTCGAGGCGCTCGGCCGGGCGCTGTGCCCCGAGCCGGTATTGCCGGCGCTGCTTTCCTCGCGTCTGCTGACCGCGGCGGGGGCGGACCAGGAGGCGCTGCTGACGGGGGCGACGAAATACGCCGCCGCCCTGTCGGAACTGGATGCCCCCTATGACATCGCCGATATCGCCTGCGCCGCCGAGGTGCGCGGCGAAGGGCATGTGTTGTCGGGACGCAAGAGCGCCGTCTATGGCGGGCAGGTGGCCGATGTGCTGTTGGTTGCGGCGCGGCTGGATGGCAAGATCGCGCTGTTCGAGGTGCAGGCCGGGGATGCGCAAGTGGCCCGCTATGCCATGATCGACGGGGGCGGCGCGGCCGAGGTGCTGCTGGACGATACGCCGGCGCGATTGCTGATCGCGGACGCCGGCGGCGCCATCGAGGACGCGCAGAACGCCGGCATCGTGGCGCTGTGTGCCGAGGCGGTGGGCGCGATGGCCGTGACCCATGACACGACCGTGGATTACATGCGTCAGCGCAAGCAGTTCGGCGTTCCGATCGGCAAGTTCCAGGTGCTCCAGCACCGCGCGGTGGACATGCTCACCGAGATCGAGCAGGCGCGGTCTATCACCATCAAGGCGGCGGCGGAGCTGGACGGGCCGGAAGCGGCGCGTTTTGGTTCAATGGCCAAGAACATGATCGGGCGCGCGGCGCGGCTGGTGGCCGAGGAGGCAATCCAGATGCATGGCGGCATCGCGATGACGTGGGAATACCCGGTATCGCATTACGCCAAGCGACTGGTGATGCTGGATCATCAGCTTGGCGATACCGATTACCACCTGTCGCGGGTCATGGCCGGAAACATGAGCGCGTAATCGGGGTGGGGCGGGGGCGTTGCCCCCGTCGCCTTCGGCGACTCCCCCAGAGTATTTCAGGCAAGATGAAGCCCGGTGCGGGGCAAGGCCCCGATCCTATTCGGCGTCGTTCGCGGCGCTGGCGTTGAGAAGGCCGT
>CAZOKA010000307.1:0-3132 GCA_964580265.1 uncultured Rhodobacterales bacterium
CCCGCATCAGGTCAACCGATGGAAAATGAAGGTGGTGGAGCCCGTCACCGACACCGTGGCGCTACCCGTGCCGCCCACACCCGTCTCCAACGCCGTGCCCGCCGGAACCGCCAGGGCAATCCCGTTCACGGTGAACACGCCATCATTGTCACCGTCCGTGTTGTAGATCCGCACGAACTCCGGCTCCGCCGACAAGGTCAAGTCGCCGCCGCTCAGGTCCGTCTCGTCCAAGGCTTCCGCGACCTTACTGCCCTTCAACGCAACAGCCTTCGGGTACACCGGGCTCAATGGACTGTTTCCACTCATCACTATCCTCCACTCTCAGGTTGTCGCCACCCGCAAGGCATCACGTCGTCTGCTTCCACACCGCCGCACCGGTACTGGCGTCGAGGCACACGTACTCGTTATCGTCCGTCACGTCGTACCAACGGCTTCCAATCGCGTACCCATCACCATCGTCATCCCCCACCCCGGGAGTGCCAGCCGCCACGTTATTCCTAATCGTCGTCCAACCCGAGTCGTACACAAGCGCGCTACTCGTGACCGCCCCCCCATCCGCCACGTTCGCAAGGTCACCCAGATTTGGCATGGGACGCGCCGGCACGACAAAACCCGTCGATTCACCCGTCGCCACAAGCACAGGACACCAAACCGTGCCTGGCGTCGTATCAAGACTCCCATCATCCTGCAGGTAGTACCAAGACGCGTCCGTCAAACTCGACAAGCCTGTGACCTGCCCCAGCATCAAAAGGGTGAACGTGTCACCATCCGGCACGCCAACAACCATGCCTGCATACATCGCGTCATCAAGCGTGCTTGCATCCGCCACAGCCCAACTACTACTCGTGCGGCGCACCACATCCCCCACGCCGAAACCATGACTCGTTTCGCTTACGGTAATGCGGATCGTGCCGACGTACTGGCGCAGCGTGACCAGCGGAAACAAACTCGTCTGAGAACCACTCGCCGCACTATCATCCAACCCAAGGACACTATCATCGTCCGCACCTTCGGACACTTGCGGATACGTGCCAATCTCTGGCATTACGCCTCCCTCAACTGGTTGCCAGCGTCGTCGCGAATAAAGTTCCCGGCGTCGTCCAGGATCATGTCGCCCGTCGCCACAGCTTCCGTCGTGATGGTCGCAACGAACGTACTACCCAACGACGGGGCGAACGGGTTGCGGTAATCATCGCGATACTCGCGAGACTCGATCAGGGCAACACTCCCGCCCGGCAGTTCCACCAACCGGCCAACATCATCAGGCGTAACGACAAACCCAGTGCTCCAGGATTGCTCAACCGTCCTGACGGTCCGCGGGTTGATGTGGTGCAGCACAAGCGCTTGCGCCAACTCTTGCACCTGGTCCGCATCCAACTCGAACGCTTCCGCGCGCACCTGCATCTCTCGTTCCCCCCACTCCTCCACACTCGCCGCAATCAGGTCCACACCATCCTCGTCCTCAAGCGATTCGGAATACCCAAACTCTCCCGTGGTAGTCCCAGCAGCCTCGGTGAAGGCGGTACCTTCAACATTCACGACCTCGGTGACAACGCCAATGTAATCCCCCAAGTACGGACCCGGTGTCCACGTGACGGTAATGGCAATGCCTTCATCCACACTGACGTACACGCGAATGTTCGCCTCGAGCTTCCAACCGCCAATGCCAAGCACTTCCCCGTACCTACCCGTGACCTGGAGGGACTCGTAACTCCCGAACGGAATAGTGACCGTCGTCGTAGCGGAGCCTTCTTCGAAGTGGTCGTTCGGGTTTGCCCCACCGTAGAGGGCGTACAGGTACGCGTTGATCGTAAGAGTTACGCCACTCCCGGCAATAAGGTCGGCATCCCAGGGCGTGTTGTCGTACGCGTCGACTTCGGTCATGCCCGTGTCTAGGAGGTTGTCCTGCACGTACTCGCGGGCGCTTGAGGGGGATGCGGACGCGACGGTAAGGTCGCTCATGAGGACAACCTCGTCCTGGAACGTTCCACCACGCGTCACGACACGAGCCCGGTTTTTCGTGCCTCTCGGGTCCGGCTGTCCAGTGCTGATGGACGCAATGTCGGCCTCGGTCAGGGTGATGCTGGGCGTGGTTTCAGCGTCCGGGCCGTACGTGGGGCGTAGCAGGACGTCTCCTTCGCTGTCTTGCATGACGGCCGTGCCGGGGAACAGGGCGAGGAAGCGGTCGAGGATGCCTCGCATGCTCAACCGGCGCGTATTGTCAGCGCCCTGATTTAGGACGATCGCTTCGAAGTGCACGAGGCCAGCGTCGCCACTGTAGTCTTGCGCCACGGTGCGGTACCGCAAGTCCGGGACGGGCTTGTACGTGAACCAGCTGAACTCGTTCGCCCACGCTTCGAACAGTTCCGTGAGGAGTTCTTGGGGCGTCATGCCGCTCGCGTAACCTAGGTCGGTTGCACTGCGGACTAGGGGCCTGGGGTACGCGCGTGTCATGCGCCCGAGTTTCGTACCGCCCGCGTACTCGTTCAACCGTTCGAGCGACTCTGTTGGGAATGGGTAGAACCGGAACCGATTTTCGTTGGGCGCGAGGGCTTCGTAGAACGGGACGAGCTCACCCGTGACGAGGGATTCCGTCTCGAAGAACGCCATGCGTACGGCATCCTCCACGGCGGGCGCGTCGACGCTCTCTAGTAGGCTACCGGCGTTCCTGTCGAGGTTGCTGTAGACTCGTGTCTTCGTGTCGCTGGACAGAGGCGCGAGCGAGTCATAGGTCAGGAGTTCCGTAATCCACGCGTCGTGACTGTACGACGGCCAGTCGCTCTCTTGTTCTAGCGCGGCCTTGCTGAGGAACGACACGTCCTGCGCTGTGTCGGCGTCCACCACGGCAATCACGCCGGGGCCTTGCGAGAACACCCACCCGTCCCAAGCGTCACTCTCCGCATCCAGCAGTTCTCCATCGCCAACGTCGTAAGAGTAGATGCTGACCCATGACGTGGCGTCCACAACAGTTCGCCAGGCCCGAGAACCATCCACAAGGACCCGGGACGAGCCGGACAGGATACCAGTGCTGACGTCCCACGCGACACTCCCGTCGGGCGCAATTTTCATTATGTACGCCTTGTTATCATCGTCGTCCTTCCCAACGGGGTAAATGTTGCCTAACCCGTCTAC
>CAZOKA010000308.1:0-3132 GCA_964580265.1 uncultured Rhodobacterales bacterium
CCGGCCATACCTGGCACGGGCGCAAGGGCGCGGTTGAAAACGCGTTCCGCTACGGGGTGGACTATGTCCTGCTGGAGCCCGATGCGCCAACCGGGCCGGCGCCTGCCCTGTTTTCGCGAAACCGGGGCAACCTGGTCTCGCTGTGGGACAGGGATAATGGTGGTGCACCCGGACAGGGGCGCGGCACGGACTGGGTGCGCGAGGTGCTGGCGGCGCATGATCTGCCGGGGGCCGAGCGGATCGAGCTGCTGACGCAGCCGCGTGTTCTTGGCCACGTCTTCAACCCGGTGTCGTTCTGGTTTTGCCGCGATGACGCCGGGGCGCTGCGGGTGGTCATCGCGGAAGTGACGAATACCTTTGGGGATCGCCATTGCTACTTGTGCCACCGCGACGATCTTGCGGCGATAACCGCCGAGGACCGGCTGCGCGCGCGCAAGGTTCTGCATGTTTCGCCGTTCCAGCCCGTCGAGGGCGGCTACGAGTTTCGATTCGACATCAGGCCCGATCGTATCGGTATATGGATCGATTTCACCGGCGGTAACGGCGGCGTCATCGCAACGCTGGTTGGACCGCGCAAGCCGTTGCGCGGCGCGGGGTTGCTTGGGGCGATCCTGCGGCGGCCCTTCGGCTCGCGCAGGGTGCTTGCGCTGATCCACTGGCAGGCGCTCAGGCTGTGGTGGAAGGGCGCGCGCTACAGGTCGCGGCCTGCGTCCCCGGCGGACGAGGTTTCGCGGTGACCCGGCCGCGCGTTCCCCTGTCGGCCTACGGCGTGTTTGCCGCGCTTCTGGCGGCGGCCGGTTTGCCGATCTATATTCACGCGCCCAAGTTCTATGTCGATGAATACGGCGTGTCCCTGGCGGCCATGGGGGCGATCCTGTTTGGCTTGCGGTTGCTGGACGTGGTGCAAGATCCTCTGCTGGGGTATGCGGCGGGTGCTCTGCGCAAGTGGCGCGGCATATGCGTGGCAGGGACGGTGGCGGTGATGGCGATATGCATGATTTGCCTGTTTGCCATCGTGCCGCCCGTTGCGCCCATGCTGTGGTTCGCGGTCATGCTGGCGGGTGTGTTCTCGGCCTTCAGTTTCCTGACGATCATCTTCTATGCCCAAGGGGTGCAAGCCGCTCCGCGCCTTGGCTGGAACGGGTACTTGCGGTTGGCGCGTTGGCGCGAAACGGGTGCGTTGCTTGGCGTATGCGCGGCGGCGGTAGCGCCTGTCGCGCTTGGCGGTTTTGACTGGTTCGCGGTCAGCTTCGCGGTGTTTGCCGTGCTGGCTGTGGTGTTGATGCGGGGGCAATGGCAAGCCAGCGCGCAGCCTGAAAACGGAATCGCGCCCGTGCTGCGTGACCCGGTTGCGCGGCGGCTCTTGCTGATTGCACTGGTCAACGCGGCACCAGTAGCGGTGACATCCACGCTGTTCCTGTTCTTTGTTGAAAGCCGCCTTGGCGCGCCGACGCTGGCGGGGCCGTTCCTGCTGCTTTTTTTCCTGTCGGCTGCTGCCGCGGCCCCTGTCTGGGGGTATCTGGCCGCCGCGCATGGGGCGCGCCGCATATTGATCGTGGCGATGTGCCTGTCGATCATCGCGTTCGGGTTTGCCATCACCTTGCAAACCGGGGATGTGTGGGCCTTCGGGTTGATCTGCCTGGCGTCCGGGGCGGCGACGGGCGCGGATATGACATTGTTGCCAGCGCTGTTCGCGCAGCGGATGGAAGATGTGGCGCCGGGGGCGTCCGGGGCATTCGGCCTGTGGTCTTTCGTATCGAAATTCACACTGGCGATGGCGGCGCTTGTGGTGTTGCCTTTGCTGGAGGTCGCAGGCTTCGTGCCCGGAGATACGAACGATCCCGGCGCGTTACTGGCCCTGAGCCTGTCCTATGGGTTGTTGCCGTGCCTGCTCAAGCTGCTCGCCATCGGGCTGTTGGCCTCGACGCGGTGGCGACAGGCCGCTGTGCACGGTTCAGTAGAAGCGAGCGGGGGATGAATGACTGACTGGCAAGGAAAGCGATACTGGCTGATCGGGGCGAGCGAGGGGCTGGGCGCGGCGCTTGCCCGGCAACTGAGCCGCGCGGGCGCACATGTCATCCTGTCTGCGCGCAATGCCGACAGGTTGCACGGCCTGGCCGACACCTTGCCGGGCCGAACCACGGTTCAGCCCATGGATGTGCGTGATGACCAGAACGTCGCCGAAGCCGTGGATTGCGTGGGCGCGGTGGATGGCGTGGTGTACCTGGCCGGTGTCTACACGCCAATCACGGCAGGGAATTGGGATGTCGATGCGGGCGTGGCGATGACCGATGTCAACCTGACTGGTGCGATGCGGGTGTTGGGCCGGGTCGTACCGGGTATGGTGGCGCGGGGGGCCGGGCATATCGTGCTGACCGGCAGCCTGGCGGGGTTTCGCGGGTTGCCGGGCGCCGTGGGGTATGGCGCGTCCAAGGCCGGTGTCATGTCTTTGGCCGAAACATTGCGCGCCGATCTGCACCGCACGCCGATACAGGTGCAGCTTGCCAATCCCGGTTTTATTCGCACGCGCCTTACGGACAAGAACGATTTTCACATGCCGTTCCTGATGGAGCCGGACCACGCCGCGCGCGAGGTGTTTGAGTTGATGTGCACGCCAAACCGATTCGCGCGCAGCTTCCCGACCTTGTTCTCGCTGTTGTTCCGCATGTCGCGGTTTCTGCCGGACAGCGTGTATTTTCGCCTATTTGCTTAGGATCAAGGACGAACTCCTTGTCATGAGCCACCAACCGGGGAACAATGACCCCGGGAGGCCCCTATGCTTGATATCAGCGTTAACAAAGTTGCCAACATCATCCTCATGGCGCGTGAGCTTGACCGCGCCGAGGGTGAATTGAGGGCGTTCCTGGAGCGCCTGACCGAGGAAGAGCAGATCGCGCTTGTCGCGCTCATGTGGATAGGTCGCGGCAGCTTCGAGGCCGACGAGCTGAACGAGGCGCTGGAGACCGCGGCAGCCGAGGCGACGACACCGACGGCGGACTACCTGCTGGGTTCGCCTCATATGTCGGATCACCTTGAAAACGGTCTTGAGGCGCTTGGCCTTTCGGCCTCTGAGGAAGAGGACGACCTGATCCGCGGGGGGTGACTCGCGCGGATTTGCGGCGGGGTCTGTGC
>CAZOKA010000309.1:0-3129 GCA_964580265.1 uncultured Rhodobacterales bacterium
TACGCGCCTTGATTCCGCGCATTGTCGCCACGCTCCAACGTCCACAACAGGCCATTCACGCTCCCTCCCGGCACGGCAGGCCCGATTACCTTCGCCGCCCCGCGCTTCATGCCAGCCGCGGGCGCCCTGCCCAACCGCCCCGTCACCGCCGGTAGTCCGGGTGCACCGGCGGCGCGGCCTGCTGCTCCGTCCTCTCATGCCCCTCGCGCCGCGCGGCGCGGCTTTCCTCCATCACTGCCATGCGCAGGGTCCGCGCCTCGTTCAGGCGATACGTCGCCCGCCACTCCTCGTACATCGCCGTGTTGTTGGCCACCTGCCACAGGGCGCGCCCCTCGTGCACCGGCACCAGCGCCGCCAGCGCCTGACCATGCCGCGTGATGATCAGGCGCTTCTGCGATGCCATGACCTGGTCCAGGTAGCTGCGCAAATGGCTGCGGAAACGGTCGCTGCTGACCTCCGGTATAGGGGTGGTGTCGATCGGCATCGGGGCCTCGTGCTTGGGTCGGTTGCGAGGGACAGGATTGCCCGGCCAACATTGCCACAAGGTAAACGCACCGCACGCGGTTCCGCACGAACCGCCCGGCGGCGGATCGGGGCGACTGCCCGCCTTATCCGTACCATCCCCCCGTACAGGCCGTACCAACCCACCGCTTGCCATCCGGGCCGGGGTGCCCCCAGGGGGTATTTTCGGGCCCCAAACCCCGTTTAGCACGCTGTGCCGGTACGGTCTGTACGGCATTTCCGTGCGAAAGGGGCCTTTTCGAGGGGCCTGCCATCCTCTAATCGGGTAAGGACGCAACCGAACGCAAAGGGACGCCCATGAAACCCATCCGCCTGCTCTCGGGCTTCGTGACGGTGGGCATGTGGACCATGCTCAGCCGCATCCTGGGCTTCCTGCGCGACGCGATGATCCTTGCATGGCTGGGCACCGGCCCCGCCTACGAGGCCTATGTCGTGGCCTTTCGCCTGCCCAACATGTTCCGCCGCTTCTTTGCCGAGGGCGCGTTCAACATGGCATTTGTCCCCATGTTTTCAAAACGTTACGAGGCGGATGAAGACGCCCCAGGCTTCGCCGCACAGGCCTTTTCCGGCCTCGCCTCGGTGCTGCTGGTGCTGACCCTGCTGGCCCAGCTCGCAATGCCGTGGCTGGTGCTCGGCCTCGCCTCGGGCTTCGCCGGTCAGGAACAGTTTCCCCTGGCGGTCGAGTTCGGCCGCATCGCGTTTCCCTACATCCTGTTCATCTCGCTTGCCGCGCTGCTGTCGGGCGTGCTCAACGCCATGGGCCGCTTTGCCGCCGCCGCCGCCGCGCCCGTTCTGTTAAATGTGTTACTTATCAGTGGCATGGCCAGTGCAGCCTGGCTCGGCGCCGATGTCGCCCGCGCCCTGATCTGGACCATCCCCGTCGCCGGTATCGCGCAACTCGCCCTGGTCTGGATCGCCGCCCGCCGCGCCGGTTTCTCCATGCCGCTGCGCAGGCCCCGCTGGACGCCCGAGATGGCCCGCCTCGTTCGGGTGGCCATCCCCGCTGCGCTGGCGGGCGGGGTGGTGCAAATAAATCTCCTTGTAGGTCAACAGGTTGCCAGCTATTTCGACCACGCTGTCGGCTGGCTTTTCGCCGCCGACCGCCTGTATCAATTGCCCCTTGGCGTGGTCGGCATCGCCATCGGCGTGGTGCTTCTGCCGGATCTCTCCCGCCGCCTCAAGTCCGGCGACGAGGCCGGCAGCCGCGACGCCCTCTCGCGCGCCGCCGAAGTGTCGCTGGGCCTGACGATCCCCGCAGCCGTCGCTTTGGTCGTCGTACCACTTCCGCTGGTTTCCGTACTGTTCCAGCGCGGCGCAACCACCGCGGACGACAGCGCGGCAATCTCGATGGCCGTCATGATCTACGGCCTCGGCCTGCCCGCCTTCGTGATGCAAAAGATCCTGCAACCGCTCTATTTCGCGCGCGAGGACACCCGAAGCCCCTTTAATTACGCGCTTGTGGCCATGGTGGTGAACGCGCTCATCGCCGTCGGCCTTGCCCCCTTCATCGGCTGGATCGCGGCCGCCATCGGCACAACCATCGCCGGATGGGCCATGGTGGCGCAACTGGCACTTGGCGTACGACCCATGGGCGAAGTTGTACGGTTCGACGCTCGGTTTCACAAACGCATCTGGCGCATTATCGCCGCCGCCGCCGTCATGGGCGGGGTGCTCTGGGCGGCGATGGCCATGCTCAGCCCGTTTTTCGGCATGGCCGGATGGCGGTATGCGGCACTCGCCGTTCTCATATTGATCGGGATGATCAGCTATTTCGGCACCGGCCAACTTATCGGCGCTTTCCAACTGGCGCAGTATCGCCGCGCCCTGTCGCGCCGCGGCTAACATACTGTAATATCATCTATTTATGGCGAATTTTCCGCCGCAACTTCGCCCATCCCCCAGGAGCCAGGAAAAACGACAGGGCAAAGCCGGCACCAAACCCGGCAAGGTCCGCCACCCAATCTTTGTTCCCTCCAAAAATCAGGCCGAACACCAACTGGATACCCATCAGCGCGCCGATCAGGACAAAGGCCCGCGCCTGATGCTCGCCGGTTTGCCCCAGCCGCAGCCACAGCAGGTAGGTAAAGGCACCGATCATCCCGTAAACACCTGGGAACACACCAAAAAGCGGGAACTGATCGTTCACGAGAACGCCATAAGCCAACGCCCCCACAGCGCAAGACCCCACGAAAATCACCAGCGTCGCAAACTGGTTGAACACATCGCCCACGAACTTGCCAAGTGCCAGCAGCATCCCCCCACCGAACAGCGCATGCGTGAACGAGCCATGCACGAACGGGTAGCTCACGAACCTTAGCAAATGCTCCAGGGGCCAGCGGCCGTTGCTCCACATCCAATCGAACACGGGCGCCGAAAACGCGTATTGCTCAATCGCCGCGATACGCCAGCCCACGGCCCCCGGACCACCGATAATTCCTTGCTTTCCAAGGGTAAATATCGCCTCGACCCCGACGATCAGCAGGAAAAGGGCAATCACGACCGGCGATACCGGGTTAACGGCAGGCGTGGGGATCGGGTTGCTCATGCTCTGCTCTCCTTGACGGCGCTTCGGGGCATGGGTAAGCCACCTCGACTGATAAATCCAGA
>CAZOKA010000310.1:0-3107 GCA_964580265.1 uncultured Rhodobacterales bacterium
CGACTCTTTCGAGGTGATCATCCTGGACGACATCGGATACGTCCAACAGGCGCCCGAGGAGGTAGAGGTCTTGTTCACCCTTCTGGCTGAGCGATACGAGCGGCGGAGCGTGATCCTCACGAGCAATTTGGTCTTCTCGCAGTGGGATCAGATCTTCAAGAACCCGATGACAACGGCGGCGGCCATCGATCGGCTGGTCCATCACTGTGCGATCCTCGAATTCGATGTGCCGAGCTACCGCTCGAGCAAGGACTCGACGCCCCAGCCTTCGAGCACATCGTCGAAGCCGCAGGCACGCAAGACACCGGTGAGGTCGAAGTGATCAGGTCGACGCATTCATCGTTCGTGCAGGCAAAAAGGCTTCGAAGGAGAAACCTCGATGCCCGCCGACGCCGATGCCGCGTTGCGCTCGGTGGTGTCCGTGACGAGGGCGAGCTCGGTGTCCCCCCGCGCCGATGCCGCGTTGCGCTCGGTGGTGTCCGTGACGAGGGCGAGCTCGGTGTCCCCTCGCGCCGATGCCGCGTTGCGCTCGGTGGTGTCCGTGACGAGGGCGAGCTCGATGCCCGTCGGCCTCGATGCCGCGTTGCGTCCACCGCTCCGTGCCAAGTTTTCGCTCTGGTCGTCAGGCGATCATCCGAACGACAACTACTCAAGGCAGCAAAACGTCTCCTCTCGGCGTTGCTGCAGGTCCGAGCACCAGGGCTCAGGATGGGGCTCTCGTGCCGAAATAACCGAGCCTCCTCACGAATGCGAAGGCGGCTCTCCACCCTGGCGTCGAATGAAAGAAATAATTGTCGCGCAGTGAAAATTATAGTTGACGCGGATCAGACGGTCCGGAACGGCCTGAAACACTGGCGATGGCCTCGCGGGTGGCGTCTCCCCACCGCGGCACCCGGGGCGCGGGAGCTGGGTCCCTCGACCTCCCTGGCCTGTCGCAGGCAGGCCGGCAGAGCCGGCGGAATGCGGCGCGGCGGCCATGGGACGGACAGGAGCGCAGGCCGACGCGGGTCCGTTTCGAGCTGGGAGCGCGTCGGCAGCGGTGCAGCCGGTGTGGCCTGGAAGCGCGGCCTCTCCCGCCGCGGATACCGCTGCGCCGACAGCAGCACATGCCGTCGCCGCGGATATTTACCGGATTCCCGTGTGGTTCTTCCCCAAGATGGCCTCTGCATATTTTTTGTTTGCTCGCTGCGACAGGATGTGATCCTCTCGATCTTATGGACAACGAGAACACCTTCAGCATCGAAGTTACAGACGAGATAGCCGGCCTGGAGGGAGATCCGCGGCGTGGTCGACGAGCTAGTACCATTATGTCGGCTTTGCAAAGGAAGCCGGGCCTCGGATTTCCTGAGGTGTTTGAGGATGCGTCTGAATTGGAAGCCGCCTACCGATTTTTCGGCAACAGCTATCTAAGTTTTCAGCAATTACTAACGCCTCATCGGGAAAAGACGCTCGAGCGAGTCAAACAGTGTAAGAAAGAAGTTCTGTGTATACAGGACACCTCAACTTTCGTTTTTAGCGGGGACCGGCAAGGCCTTGGCTTTATTAACAAGAACAACCGTGGTTTTTTAGGTCACTTCGCTCTTGCCGTTGGACTGGATAACGATGGTCCGCCAGTGCCATTGGGGGTACTTGCTTGCAGGACATGGACACGAGACCAGGCCCGGTCGGACAAAGGTATATCTCAGCACAAGTTGCGTAGTTCTGAAGACTGCGAGTCACGACGCTGGCTGGAAACCACACTTGAAGTTGAGCAACAACCTCATGGTTCTGCTACGTACATCTTTGTTGAAGATCGCGAAGGTGACATCTATGACAATACCTCCACGATGGTCGACCACGACATTCTCTTCGTGCTACGTTCTATGGTAAATCGTGTTCTTAATTCCGCGGATCCTCAAGCACGGCTGTTATTTGATGCCCTTGATGGGCTCCCGGTAAAATATCGAGATATAGTTCAGGTTTCCAATCGTCCTGAAAGCAGTTTGCCTGACCAAAAGAAGGCCCACCCTGCCCGCGAGGGCCGCCAGGCGAATGTTTGCGTAACTGCGACGACAGTAACGGTCAAACGTACACGCAACAGTTCCTCAGATTATCCCGCAGAGACCCCTCTAAACATCGTCCACGTTTTTGAACCGGAGCCTCCGAATGGCGAGGATCCAGTGGTTTGGGTACTCATGACAAATTTGCCAATATCGACCTCGGAAGAGATCCGGAGAGTAGTGAATATTTATCGCCAGCGCTGGATAATTGAGGAATTCTTCAAAGCAATAAAGACCGGCTGTAGCTTCCTTAAGCGGCAGCTTGGATCATATCACTCCCTTACAAACGCTCTAGCCATGACGATTCCGATTGCTTGGTGCATGCTTCTTCTTCGGTGTCAATCGCGCACAGATGTCAGTTTGCCAGCCCGGATGTTTATTAGCGACTTACGGCTTAGAATCCTGGCAGCCCACGCTCAACGGTACAAACTTCCTGATTCTCCAACTCTAAAGGATGTCGCTTATGCAATAGCAGGAATGGGAGGTTGGCTCAAGAGAAACGGGCCGCCGGGATGGCTGACCCTCAAGCGAGGTTTCGAACGGCTTCTAACTCTTGAGGAGGGATGGGTCATGTCGATGTCGTATACCGAGTAAGATCATATAATGTCAAGGAAAAGTTGTGATCAATCTTAAGGCGGAGGCGGGAATCCAGAGCATGTTAGCTGATTTATTGTGGACAGTGCCTGCGCTATCTTCGGCACCTCGAACCCCTGTGACATAAGTTGATAAGCTATCACTGGATTCCCGCCTCCGCCTTAAGATCCTACACAACTTTCTCTTGACGGTTGTTATGGTGCGGATCTGTCGAGACTCGACTTTGCGACCGCCCGTGCGGACCGCTATCGGCACCCCGCGGTGTCGTACTCGCCGCAGCCTTCGGCGCAGCCCAGCTCCCCGCCGAGGAACCCCAAGGTCACGCAGGTCTGGCCGTCGAGGTCGGTGCCGTCGCAGACCTCGGGGCCCTCGCGGATGTCGTTGCCCACCACGCCGCCGCGGCCTTTGCCGATGGTCAGGTCAATCGTGTCGTCGCGTATCTGGAACGCCGCGCCCATGCGCTCGCCCAGCCGC
>CAZOKA010000311.1:0-3100 GCA_964580265.1 uncultured Rhodobacterales bacterium
CCTGCCCGATTGGCTACGCCCTGGCGATCGTTTGGTGTTGAACGATACGCGGGTGATCCCGGCGCGTCTGTCAGGATTACGCCATCGCAGCGGCGAGGCAGGCGACACCGCCGCGCGGATCGAGGTAACGCTGCTGGAGCCGGCGGCGCAGGGGGGCTGCTGGCAGGCGCTGCTGAAGCCGCTGAAGAAGGTGCGCGACGGCGAAGTGATCACGTTCGACGAGGCGTTCAGCGCAACCGTGATCTCGCGCGGCGAGGGGCGCGCGGTGCTCGAGTTCAACCTGACCGGCGATGATTTCGATGCCGCGCTGGAGCGCGCGGGCGCGATGCCGCTGCCGCCCTATATCGCGGCGCGGCGCAGGGCGGACGCGCAGGACAAGACCGATTACCAGACGGTCTGGGCGCGCAGCCCGGGTGCGGTGGCGGCACCGACCGCGTCACTTCATTTCGACGATGCACTGCTGGCTGCGCTGGAGGCGCGCGGTGTGGCATTCAGCCATGTCACCTTGCATGTTGGCGCGGGCACGTTCCTGCCAGTCAAGGTGGAGGATGTGACCACGCACAGGATGCATGCCGAATGGGGCGAGGTCAGCGCGCAGGCCGCGCGGGAAATCGCACAGACCCGCGCCGAGGGCGGCCGGGTGATCCCGGTGGGCACGACCGCACTACGCCTGATCGAGACGGCGGCGCAGGCGGGGGGGCAGATCGCGCCGTGGCGGGGCGAGACGGATATCTTTATCTATCCCGGTTTCAGGTTCCGGGTGACCGATGCACTGATCACGAATTTTCACCTGCCCAAATCGACGTTGCTGATGCTGGTGGCGGCGCTGATGGGGCGCGATACGATCAGGCGCATCTATGATCATGCAGTGGCGCATGAGTATCGCTTTTTCTCGTATGGCGATGCGTCGTTGTTGATCCCGGCGCCGGAGTCTGACAGCACGAAAGACGCTTGATCGCGTCGCAATTCGGACAGACAGGGTGCCGGTGTACCCCAGAGTGAACGGATCACACCTCCACGCGCCCACCGCAGATTTTCGGAGTTTAACGATGATAAAGTTCGCCTCGAACGCATGGGCCCTGTTGCTGGGCATGATGCTGCTGATGATCGGCAACGGCTTGCAGGGCACGCTGCTGGGTGTGCGGGGCGAGATCGAGGGGTTTTCGACCTACCAGATGTCGATCGTGATGTCGGCATATTTCGTCGGGTTCCTTGGCGGCTCGCGGATGGCGCCCGAGATGATACGCCGGGTGGGGCATGTCCGGGTGTTCGCCGCCTTGGCCAGTTTCATCTCGGCAGTTCTGATCCTGTACCCCACTTTTGCTGATCCATGGGCCTGGACCGTGGGGCGCGTGGTGATCGGGTTCTGTTTCTCGGGCGTGTACGTGACCGCCGAAAGCTGGCTGAACAATGCCGCTACCAACGAGACGCGCGGCCAGGCGCTATCGCTTTACATGATGGTGCAGATGGCGGGGATCGTGGCGGCGCAGGGTTTGTTGCTGGTGGCCGATCCGTCGGGGTTCATCCTTTTCGTGATCCCTTCGGTGCTGGTGTCGATCTCGTTCGCGCCGATCCTGTTGTCGATCACGCCGACGCCAGCCTTCGACAGAACCAAGCCGATGACCCTGCGCCAGATCATGCGCGTGTCGCCGCTGGGATGCGTGGGGATGTTCCTGCTGGGTGGCGTGTTCGCGTCGCAATTCGGGATGGCGGCGGTTTATGGTGCAAAGGCGGGGTTGGACCTGGGCCAGATCGCGGTGTTCGTTTCGTCCTTCTACATCGGGGCGACGCTGCTTCAGTTTCCGCTGGGCTGGCTGTCGGACGGGATGGACCGGCGGCTGCTGATCATGGTGGTCGCGGCAATTGGCGGTGCCGGCGCGGCATTGGGTATGATTGCCGGAGGATCGTTCACGATCCTGCTGATTGCAGCGTTCCTGATCGGGGGGATGAGCAACCCGCTCTATTCGCTGCTGATCGCCTACACCAACGATTTTCTGGAGCTTGAGGACATGGCGGCCGCGTCTGGCGGGATGGTGTTCATCAACGGGGTTGGCGCGATTGCCGGCCCGTTGATCGCCGGTTGGATGATGGGCGTGTTCGGAGCGCCGGGCTTTTTCCTCCAGATTGCGCTGCTTCTGGTGGCACTCGCCGGGTACGCGGCGTATCGCATGACACAGCGCGCCGCGCCGGATATCGAGGATACTGCCAGCTATGCGCCGGTGTCGCCGACCGCATCGCCGGTCGCGGTGGGGATCGCGCAGGAATACGCGGCCGAATCGGCACAGGACGAAGCCGAAAATCCTTAATGATGTTGCAGATGTAGCAAAAGTTTACTGTTCAAATCGCCTGATACGAATGTAACACTTTGATTACAGGAAAAACGGGTGAGTTTGAGGAGGCTCGCAATGATGCAACCGGAAGAAATCCTGTCGTTCTGGCTACAGGAGGTCGGACCAAAGGGTTGGTATGACGCCGATCCCGACCTGGACAGCGCGATAAGGGATCGGTTTGGCGACATCTGGCGAGATGCGCAAGGATCGGGCAGTTGTAAGAAGTGGATGACCAACGCGCGCAGTGCACTGGCGTATATCATACTGATGGACCAGTTTCCCCGGAACATGTTCCGGGGCACCGGACAGGCCTTTGCCAGCGACGGTATCGCGCTGGCGGCGGCAAAGCTGGCGATCGACCGGAAGTGGGACTTGCGGATGCCGGAGCCCGAGCGGCAGTTTTTCTATCTGCCGCTGATGCATTCGGAGAACCTTTGCGATCAGGAACGCTGTGTTCGGCTGATGCTGGAGCGGATGCCGGAAACCGGCGCCAGCAACCTGCTGCATGCCAAGGCGCATCGCGAGGTGATTCGGTTGTTTGGGCGGTTCCCCTATCGCAATGAGGCGCTGTCGCGTCGCTCGACCACGCCGGAGCGCGAATATGTCAGCGACGGCGGTTATGGCAGCACGGTGCAGAGCTTGCAGGCCGAGGCCGGCTGAGCGGTCCACAGCGCGCGCAATCCGCGATCAAGGCGCCGCATTGAAGCGGTGCCAATGATAGTTTAACGTCAAACTAACAGCGGAATCGGAGGGATGCGCATGGCTGCCAA
>CAZOKA010000312.1:0-3100 GCA_964580265.1 uncultured Rhodobacterales bacterium
GCCTCGGCGGCGCTGGGCGTGATCGCGGCGGCGGGGGGCGGGCAATGATCCTTGTCGTCAATGCGGGTTCCAGCTCGATCAAGATCGCGCTGTTCTCGGCTGACCAGACTCGCCAGCTGACGGCCGAGGTGGCCGGCATCGGCGGCGATGCCAGCCTGCGCGTCGATGGCTCTGAAACCGCTATTTCGGCCCCCGATCATGGCGCGGCGTTGGATCATCTGTTATCCGCGCTGGCCGAACGCGGCGTTACCCCCGATGGGCTGCGCTGCGCGGCGCATCGCATCGTGCATGGCGGGGCCACGTTGATTGCGCCTGCGCGCCTGGACGATGACGTCTTGGCGCGCATAGACGCTTGCACACCGCTTGCGCCGCTGCACAATCCGCATAATCTGTCGGCCATTCGCGCATTGTCGGCCCGCGCGCCGGATTTGCCGCAATTTGGCAGTTTCGACACCGCGTTTCACGCCACCTGTCCCGATCTGGCCACCACCTACGCCCTGCCCGAGGCCGAGCGCGCCAAGGGCATCCGCCGCTACGGCTTTCACGGGCTCAGCTACGCCGCGCTTGTCGAGGCGCTGCGCCCCGAGGGTCTGCCGCAGCGCCTGTTGGCGCTCCACCTTGGCGGCGGTGCCAGCCTTTGCGCCATCCAAAACGGGCGATCGGTGGCAACCTCGATGGGGTATTCGCCGCTCGACGGGCTGGTCATGGGCACCCGCCCCGGCGAGATTGACGGAATGGCGGTGCTGCGCCTTGCCGCCGATCACGGGCTGGAGAAGGCGGCGCATCTGCTCAACCACGACAGTGGCCTGCGCGCGCTGGGCGGCACGGCGGACATGGCTGCGCTCTTGTCCGGCGACGATCCACGCGCGCGGTTCGCCGTCGATCACTATTGCTATTGGGCGGCGCGGCAGGCGGGATCGGCGATCGTGGCGATGGGCGGGCTTGACGCCATCGCCTTCACCGGCGGCATCGGCGAAAACGCCGCCCCGGTGCGCGATGCCATCACGCGGCACCTGTCGTTCCTCGGCGATGTGCCGGTGCATGTCATCCCCTGCGACGAGGAACGTCAGATCGCCCGCGACGCACTGCGACTGCTGGAATAGAGGCACACATCAGCGCGCCGCACCGCCGTGGCCAAGCGCGCCTGCGCCTCACTCGCCGCTGTCGAATATCGGTGCCACTCGCCGGTTCCAGAACCTCAGCACCCGCACCCGAATCGCCCAAAAGGTCGCGAACAGCACTACCAGGATCACGATATTGCGCCACGGGATGATCCGCACATCCGGCCCCTCGACCGGCCACACCTTGACCGCATTGGGAAAGATCGACAACAACTCGCTGCGCCACCCGTAATGCCGGATCGCGACCCACTGCGCCGTGTCTTCGCCCGGTTTGCTGATCAGGTTGGATGCCTCCGCCTGAAGGTTCGCCGTGTCGAACTTGAAATACGGCGGCCAACCCCAGCCGGTATCCTCGTTGCGATAAACCATCGGTTTGTCGTCGGCACGGAACGCCTGGATGAAGAACACGTCGCGGTTGACCGTGCCGCTGGCGTTACCCGATCCGCCGTTGGCCCAGAAAATGCTGTTGGCGCCGAAATCGACGCGCTTTTCATAAGTGTCGTTGATCCGCGCGATATCGTGCTGCGGCAGGGTGTAATGCAGGAACGCCGCCACCAGCAGCAACAGCACGATCCGAACTCCCCATTTCACGTAAAACATCACGGCTCCCTTCCTGCGCGGCCCGCGGCCGGAATCGGTAGCACGGGCCGTTCCCTCATACGACGCTTGACGCCCCGCGGCAAAGGGGGAACCGCATCAGACCGGGCTTGAATGCCGCGCGCCGCGCGCGCACACTCCGCCACGATGATTGCATATTGAGGGAGAAAACCATGAAGCCTGTCGCGCTCGTGCTGCTTTGCCTGTCACTGACAGCGGCCCCCGCCGCCGCGGACGAGATCACCGATGCGCTTGATGCCGCGCGCTCCGCCTATGAGGAGGGTGACATTCAATACGCCATAGAAGAACTGGACTTCGCCAAGCAGCGCCTCGCCGCCATGAAGACCAAGGCGCTGGAGCAATTCCTGCCGCCTGCGCCTGATGGTTGGACCCGCACGTCTGAGTCCGATATCGGTAGTGCGATGAGCATGATGGGCGGCGGGTCAGGGGCCGAGGCCGACTACACACCCGAAGGCGGGGGCGACGGCTACACGATCACCCTGATGGCCGATAGCCCGATGGTATCGGCGATGGCCGCGATGATTTCCAATGCCGGTCTGATGGGTGCGCAGATCGAACGCGTCGGGCGGCAGAAATTCATCATGCAGGACGGCGAGATGACCGGCCTCGTCGACAACCGCATCCTGATCAAGGCCAGCGGCGCGGATGTCGAAACCCTGCTTACCGCGCTGGAAGGTATCGACTACCGCGCGCTTGGCCGCTTCGGCCAGTAACCCTTGGCGCATTCGAGGTCCACCGCATGACACCCCCTCCCGGCCCCGCCAACCTGATCACCGACGTTCCCGGCCTGCGCGTCGGTAATGCGGAGGACACCCAAGTCAAGACTGGCGCGACGGTGCTGCTGTCCGATGCGCCCCTGACCGCCGGCGTGCACGTGATGGGCGGTGCGCCGGGCGCGCGGGAAACCGATCTTCTCGCCCCCGACAAGACGGTCGAGCAGGTCGATGCGCTGGTGCTGTCGGGCGGATCGGCCTTCGGCCTCGATGCCGCCTCGGGCGTGGCCGATGCCCTGCGGGCGCAGGGGCGCGGCTTTGCCGTGGGCGATCAGCGCGTGCCGATCGTGCCCGGCGCGATCCTGTTCGACCTGATTAATGGTGGCGACAAGGATTGGACGGAAAACCCCTACAAGCGCCTCGGCGCACAGGCGCTTGAGGCCGCAGCCGCCGATTTTGCCCTTGGCAGTGTCGGTGCTGGCACCGGCGCCACCACCGCCACGCTGATGGGGGGGCTTGGCTCAGCGTCGATGCGGCTGCCTTCTGGGCATACCGTGGGGGCGCTGGTGGCGGTCAACGCGCTCGGCTCGGCGGTGGTGGGGCAGGGGCCGCATTTCTGGGCCGCCCCGTTCGAGATCGGCGCCGAAT
>CAZOKA010000313.1:0-3095 GCA_964580265.1 uncultured Rhodobacterales bacterium
GCGGCCTGTCCAGGTGGCTGTTGAACCGCGCCATCACCAGCACGCAGCCCGGCCGACCGTCATCCAGCTTGCGGCGGCACGCCTCGATCGCCTGGCGCTGATAGAACGGCGCCAGCCCGCCAAAGGCCCCCTGCGGCAGCGCCTCGCCCGCAGGGCGCAGCGGCATCACGCTGGCCAGCGCGGCGGCGCTGTCGCCACCATCGCCGGCGGCCCTCGCATAGGCCGCGGGCGAGGCGGCGGCGCGCGCGGCCTCGATCCGGGTCAGCAGCGCCGCGCGGTCGGGATGGTCCTGCATCTGCGCCAACCGCGCCAGCCCCGCCGCGCCGGGACGCCCCCAGCGATGCGCCATCTCCCATAGCGCCAGTTCGTCCAGCGTCGCGCGTCCCTGGGCAAAGCGGCTGACCTGGCTGGCGGTGGCGATCCGCTCGGCGTTCAGAAGCGGCGTCAGCCACAGCGCGCACAGCCCCGCCACCACCAGCGCCATCGCCACGTTGGATCGCCGCACCCCGTCCATCCAGTGACGGCGCCGCAGCACCGCCAGCGCATACAGCAGCGCATAGGCCATGATCGCGCCCGCCGACAGCGCCGCGACCAGCCGGTCGGGCGTCCAGCCGTATTGCGCCACCCGCAGCCACAGCGCCCAGACCGCCACCGCCACCAGCAGCGGCAACAGCACCGCCGTCGCCTCGACCACCAGGCGCATGGCGCGGCCGTGCACCGCGCGGCCATTGTCGCAATCCACCGCCACGCTGATCAGCGCGATCGCCGCAAGCGCCATCGCCAATAGCGTGCCGGCCACCGACAGATCGCCCAGAAGGCCCGACACCCCGCGCAGCGCCACAGCGGCCAGGAACACCACCATCACCGCCAGGACCACCGGCGCCAGCAGCCGCAGCAGTCGCAGCAGCAGGTGCGGCGACAGGTAGTCGCGCAACTCATGCACCACCGCCAGCGCAAGCCCCAGGACCAGCCCGCTGAGCGCCGCGACGACCCAGTCCACCTCGATCAGATCGGCGATCACGGTGATGCCGACCAGCCCAAGCACCGCGTCGGACAAGAGCGCCACGCCCCAGAAGATCGCCACGAACAACCACCCGGCGGCGTATCGCATCAGCATGGTCCATGTCGTATCGAACAGCGTGGCATAGTCGCGCCACAGGCGCGGCGCGGCAAGGCAGGCGCTGGCGAAGGGCGTGGCGATGACCAGAAAGCCGGTGAAGGCGGCCAGCAGGTGCCCGCCGCGCAGCGCGGCCTCGACACTGTCGTGGCGCAGCGCCGCCCACCCGAGCAGCAGCGCGCCCGGCACCGCCAGCGCAATGGCGGCCAGCGCCGCGCGGGCAGGCCGCACCGGCCCGGCCAGCGCCAGCGTCACGCCAAAGCCCGCCGCGACGGCCGCCGTCAGCACCAGCCGAAGATGCGCATCGTCCAGCATGTCGGGCAGCCTGTCGAACAGGAACCAGATCGACAGGCCCGCCACCACCCCGATCAACGCCATGACGGCGCGGGTGCGGGTGATCGAGCGGTTGCTGTCGCGGGGCGTTGCGCGGGCCATGGGCACCTCTTCGTGTCGCGGGGGCGCGCCCCCCTGGCCAGGGCGCGCGCGTTCATCGCCACACTAGCGCGGCGCCCGCGTCCCGGCCAGAGGGGATAAGCGGCGCGCGGCTACGCCGCGCACAGGATGTCTCGCCGTCCCCCTCCGGGCGCCGGCTCGGGGGGATGGCGGCGAGGCGACGCCTTGCGGCGAACGGCAGCGCCGTTGGAAATGCCGGGCGCCTCCGGCGGGAGTATTTTGGGCAAGATGAAGGAGCGCAAGATGTTGGGGCGCGATGCGTGGCGGGCATTTGCCTTGCCGCCAATTCAGGCGAAAATCCTGTTACCCTTGTATACCCTTGCGTCGAGCGGCGTCATGGGGCCGCCCAAATCCCGCGAAGGACAGGTGCTTTCGCCGGTTTCGACAGCTTGCCGCAGCCGGGGAAGGTTCAAAACGGCACGTCATCCGCGCCGGTCACGAACCGCGCCACGACCTTCTTGGTGCCTGCCTTCTCGAACGCGATTTCCAGCTTGTCACCCTCGATCCCGGTCACCGCGCCGTAGCCGAACTTCTGGTGAAACACCCGCTCGCCCACGGTATGGGCGCTGCTGGCGGTCGCGTCGATCACCGGCGCGCGCGCATCTTGCGCCTGCGCCATCGGCCTGCGCCCGCCGCGCTCCTGCAGCCGCCGCCAGCCGGGCGAGTTGTAGACATCCGCCCGCGCGGCGCGATCGTGCAGGCCGCTGGCGGCGTCCCCCTCGGGCGCGCCGCCGCCGCCATAAAGGCCCGGCGGCGTGAGGACATCGACATGCGCGGGCGGCAGTTCATCGACGAACCGCGAGGGCATCTGCGACTGCCACTGTCCGAACACCCGCCGGTTGCCCGCGAAGGATATGGTGCAGACCTCCTCGGCGCGGGTGATGCCGACATAGGCAAGGCGGCGCTCTTCCTCCAGGCCCTTCAGCCCGGTCTCGTCCATCGAGCGTTGCGAGGGGAACAGCCCGTCCTCCCATCCCGGCAGGAACACGGCGGGAAACTCCAGCCCCTTGGCAGCGTGCAGCGTCATGATGCTGACCTTCGCCTCGCCCTCGCCGCTGTCGTTGTCCATGATCAGGCTGACATGCTCCAGGAACCCCGACAGGTTCTCGAACCCCTCCAGCGCCTTGACCAGTTCCTTGAGGTTCTCCAGCCGCCCCGGCGCCTCGGGCGTCTTGTCGGCCTGCCACATGCCCGTGTAGCCCGATTCGTCCAGGATGATCCCGGCCAGTTCCTGGTGCCCGATCTCGCCCGCCCCGGCCATGCGGCCCCAGCGGTCCAGCCCGTCAATCAGCCTGGCCAATTCCTTGGCGCCCTTGCCCGACAGCCCGCCCTCCGCCAACAGGCGCCGCGCGCCTTCCAACAGCGGCACGTCATGCGCCCGCGCGCTGGCCTGGATCTTCTGCTGTGCCTTGTCGCCCAGCCCCCGCTTGGGCGTGTTCACGATCCGCTCGAACGCCAAATCGTCGGAGGGGCTGACCACCAGCCGGAAATAGGCCATCGCGTCGCGGATCTCCATCCGCTCGTA
>CAZOKA010000314.1:0-3048 GCA_964580265.1 uncultured Rhodobacterales bacterium
TTCGCTACCCGCGCTATTCACCACGGTTATGATCCCCTGTCCGAGGGCGGCGCGCTCACGCCGCCGGTGCACATGACCTCGACCTTCGCTTTCGACAGCGCCGAGGCAGGCGGCGAGATTTTTGCAGGCGAGGCCGCGGGTCACGTCTATTCGCGCATCGCAAACCCTACCACCGACCTGCTCGAGGCCCGCATCGCCAGCCTCGAAGGGGCCGAGGCCGGTCTTGCCACCGCCTCGGGCATGGGCGCGATCACCGCCGTTCTGTGGACCTTCCTGTCGTCCGGCGACGAGGTGATTGTCGATGAAACGCTCTATGGATGCACCTTCGCCTTAATGCGCCACGGCCTGACGCGGTTCGGCGTGACGATCACCCACGTAGACATGACCGACCCGGCCAATGTCGCGGCGGCGATCGGCCCGAAAACGCGGCTGGTCTACTTTGAGACCCCCGCCAACCCCAACATGCGGCTGGTCGATATCGCCGCCGTTTCCGCCATCGCCCGCCGCCACGGCGCGCGCACCGTGGTCGATAACACCTATGCCACCCCCGTCCTGACCCGCCCGGTCGAGCTTGGCGCCGATATCGTGGTGCATTCCGCCACCAAGTACCTGGGCGGGCACGGCGACCTGGTGGCGGGCGTTGCCGTGGGCGGGGCCGAGGACATGACCCAGGTCCGCATGGTCGGCCTCAAGGACATGACCGGCGCGGTGATGGCGCCGCTGACCGCGATGCTGCTGCTGCGCGGGCTGAAAACGCTGCACCTGCGGATGCAGCGCCACTGCGCCAGTGCCCGCACCGTCGCCGACATGCTGGCCGCCCACCCCGAGGTGGACAAGGTCCACTATCCTGGCCTGCCGGACGCGCCGGGCCACGCGCTGGCCTGCCGCCAGATGTCCGATTTCGGCGGTATGATCGCGTTCGAGCTGCGCGGCGGATACACCGCCGGGGCCGCGATGATGAACCGCCTGGCGCTGATCGCTCGGGCGGTGTCGCTGGGCGATGCCGAAACCCTGGTGCAGCACCCCGCTTCGATGACCCACTCCACCTACACCCCCGAGGAACGCGCCGCCCACGGCATATCCGAGGGGCTGATCCGCCTGTCGGTGGGGCTTGAAGGCGTCGATGACATCCTCGACGACCTGGCGCAGGCCCTCGCCCCCACCGCGCAGGAGCAAGCCGCATGAGCAACGCTCCGATCACCCGCCTGCAAACCGTCCAGTAACGCCCTTTGGGCCGGCTTTGGCGCGCGCAGGGCGTTTGGTTCGTCGCGCGCCGAACTGGTCATCTGCGACTGGCCGAAGTGTGCAGTCGAAACTTATCGCAAACCAAAATAGCAGGCGGAATGCACGCCCATATTGCGCCCGTAATAAGGGATATTTTGTCCCCGTTTTACTTGGGCGTGCAGTGCTCGCACGCCATCTGCCGCATGCGATTTTGGAAAATGCGCCAGGTACAGGGGAATCCAGGCCTGATGAGTTCCCCAGCCATCGCTTTTCATGATGGAGCGAGCTACATTGTCTGCTATCGCCTCGGTTTTCACCTTCTTGGTGCCAGTTTGGCTCACCCAGGCGGCATGGTAGTTGACGACATCATGCAGGCTATGCTTTCCGAACTTCTTGGAAAAATAGTCGATGCCATTCAATCGCAAGACGTGGGCCGCCATCAAGACGACCGGCAGTGTTTCGGTATTCACGCGCACCTTGGAGGCAAATCTCGGCGTGTTGCGGATTTTGCCCATCACACGATCTAGCGATGACATCCCGCTTCTGAACAAACGCTCATCCCCGATGGCAGCACCCCAGGCGAGATTGGCCGCGGCAATGCTGGCTTTATGGTCCGTCGAGCCCGCTCTCTTCCTGGAGTTCCGCAAAAGTATCCGGACCCAGCTATCGATCGTCTTGATCTCGCCAACCGAAATTGCATCCTTTTCCCGCAGGTAAGACACCGCATGGGCCACGGCACGGACCATGACAGAGGTCAGGAATGACGGGCTTGCGCCACCGCGCGCGCCAAAATCAAGGCGGGTATAGGCCCCGGAATTAGCGGCCGTGAGTAAGCGCGCCAACAATGCTTTGTTGTTTGCCCTACCTGCGGCAGCCGCATTGAGATGCAGGATCGTCCTGTCTATGAATTCTGCCCCACTGCCTTTCGGCATGGGCCAACTGAAGCCTGCAACGCTTGCGTTGAATTGCTCCGGCCCTGTCGCACGGGAATAGGCGCGGCAATTTCCAGAAGAGGCAGAAGCCGTTGTCCACAACCGCGTATCCGCCGCCTGAGCCTGAACCGTGCCGCCAGTCATGATGGAGAGGACGAGGGCAGCGAGTGTTAGAGTTCCAAAAAGAGACGGCATTTAGTCCTCCCTAAGCAGAAAACTAATCGCTCCAGTTTGCCTTCGGAGGGTTCACCGGTCAAGCCACGCATTCTTTGGCTCAAGTTCGTCTGATGACCGCTCAAGGCTCGGTTCGGTTCACCCTTGGCCTATGTTCCACGCTCTCCGGCAAATTCCCCCTCCAGGTCAATCGCGACCCCTGGGGTTGGATATGACCCCGCCAGCCGCATCGCCTGCGCGGGCTGCAATCGCTTTCCGCCCGCCCGGAACGAATATCGCGCCATGTCGCCGGAAAACACGCATTTCAACCATATAATGTATCAAAAACAATGTGTTAATCTTTCGGCTTCACACTTGGATGCGCGCAAGTTGACGCGGCGTCGCTCCCCAAATCGCCCCCGGTGCCCCATACGCGACATTGACAGGATTTCACGCCCCCTGTTTAGTTTCCCCTAACAAGCCCGCAATAATCAGGGCAGGGAGGAACATCATGATCGTCACCGCACGCCGCCCCCGCGCCGCGTCGCCCATCGTGTGCCGGGGCGCCCCATGGACCTGATCCAGCTTCTGATTGGCGGCGTCGCCTCGGGCTGCATCTACGGGCTGGTCGCCCTTGGCTTCGTCCTGATCTACAAGGCCACCGAGGGGGTCAACTTCGCGCAAGGCGACATGATGATGCTGGGCGCCTTCATCGCCCTCGGCTTCGTCAATTCCGATC
>CAZOKA010000315.1:0-1901 GCA_964580265.1 uncultured Rhodobacterales bacterium
CGCATATCGTGACGCATTCGATGGGCGGCATCCTGACGCGCTACTGGCTGGCGGGAAACCGGCCCGAGGCGCTGGGCCGGGTGGTGATGCTGGCGCCGCCGAATAGCGGCACCGAGCTGGTTGACGAGTTGGGCGACCTGGAGGCGTTCGCGTGGCTGAACGGCCCGGCGGGGCAGCAGCTCGGGACCGGGCCGGAGGGATTGCCGGCGCATCTGCCACCTGTCGATTTCGAGCTGGGGGTGATCGCGGGGAACCGCTCGATCAGCCCGGTCTTCTCGGCAATGATCGACGGGCCGGACGATGGCAAGGTATCGGTCGAATCCACGCGGGTGGAAGGGATGGCCGATCATATCGTGTTGCCGGTAACGCATACGTTCATGATGAACAGCCCGCTGGTGATCGCGCAGGTGGAGCGGTTCCTGCGCGAGGGCGCCTTCGATCACGATCTGGGCTACGGGGAGGCGGTGATGGAACTGCCGGACCGACGATGAGCGCGGCGGCGCTGACATTGACCGGGGCGCAGGTGCTGTGGCCCGACGGTATGCGGGCGGGGGCGCTGGCGCTGGCGGATGGTGTGATCGCCGAGGCGCCGCAGGGCCGCGAGGTGGACCTGTCCGGCTGCACCGTGCTGCCGGGGATCGTGGACATGCACGGCGACGGGTTCGAGCGGCACCTTGCGCCGCGCCGGGGTGCGATGCGCGACCTGGGCGCGGGGCTGGCGTCGGTCGAGGCGGAGCTGGCGGCGTGCGGCATCACGACGGCCGTTCTGGCGCAATTCTGGAGCTGGGAGGGCGGTATGCGCGGGCCCGAGTTCGCGCAACGGTTCCTTGAGGCGCTGGAGGGGTATGAGGCGACCGGCACCGACATGCGCGCGCAGCTCAGGTTCGAGACGCACATGCTGGACGATTACGACGCCTTTGCCGGCGCGGTGGCGCGGTTCGGGGTGGGCTACGTGGTGTTCAACGATCACCTGCCGCACGAGGCGCTCGACCGGGGCAAGCGGCCGCCACGCCTGACCGGGCAGGCGCTCAAGGGCGGGCGCAGCCCCGAGGCACACCTGGAGCTGCTGCGCGGGCTGCATGCGCAGGGCGCGGGGGTGCCTGCCGCGCTGGACGCGCTGGCGGCGGGGCTGGCGGCGGCGGGCGTGCGGATGGGCAGCCATGACGACCGCACCGGCGCGGCGCGCGCGGCGTGGCAGGCGCGCGGCGTGGACGTGGCCGAGTTTCCCGAAACCGAAGCCGCGGCGCGCGCGGCGCGGGCGGCGGGCGATGCGATCGTGCTGGGCGCGCCGAACGTGGTGCGCGGTGGCTCGCATACCGGGCGGGTCAGTGCCGGGGTACTGGTGGCGGCGGGGCTGTGCGATGCGCTGGCATCGGATTACCACTACCCCGCGCCATTGCAGGCGGCGCGCCTGCTGGCCGGGCAGGTCGGCTGGCCCGAGGCGTGGGCGCTGGTCTCGGCTGGGCCTGCACGGGCGCTGGGCCTGCACGATCGCGGCGCGCTGCGGCCCGGATTGCGGGCCGACCTGGTGGTTCTGGACCCGGCCGGGCGCGTCGGGCTGACGATGGCGGGCGGGTGCATCTCATACGCCAGCGGCGAGGTGGCGCAGCGGTTGCTTGGGTAGGGCATTCCGGCAATTCCCCCCGTAACAGCGCGCCCGGTCTGGGCGCTGGTATCCAACACCCGACACGAGTTACCCGGTGGTGGTAAGGCCTGCCGTGCCGGGGGAACATGAATGGCCTTTTGCTGACATCGGGCAAACGGTTGCAGAGCCGCGCATCGGTGGGCCGCGGTGCGGCGATCCACCGCTGGTGTTACGGCACTTTATGTCCGCCAAATCCGCAAAACCTCTAAGCATTGCGCAGGTGTCAGCCAAATCGCCGTGCCGGGGGGCGGCCCGG
>CAZOKA010000315.1:1911-3040 GCA_964580265.1 uncultured Rhodobacterales bacterium
GATGCGCGGCGCCCTGCGGGCGCTATTTCGCGCATTGGCGCCACGCTTCAACGCCCCCTCCAGGCCATCACCGCCCCCTTTGCACCGGGCACCTTGTGCCAGGTGGGGTAACGCGCCCCGCGCGGCCCCCGCGCGGGGCATATCAAAAACCGCTGGAAAAACGCCTGTGCACCCCATATTCACGTCAAAGCCAGATCAGAGTGACCCGAAGGGGGCCAGCCATGTCCAACGACCTATTCAACAGCTTCATGACCGGCCCGGATGAAAAGGGACGGTTCGGCGATTTCGGCGGGCGGTTCGTGTCCGAAACCCTGATGCCGCTGATCCTGTCACTGGAAGAGCATTACGAGGCGGCCAAGACCGATCCGTCGTTCTGGGCCGAGATGGATGATCTGTGGACGCATTACGTGGGCCGGCCCAGCCCGCTCTATTACGCCGCGCGGATGACCGAGCATTTCGGCGGCGCCAAGATTTACCTCAAGCGCGACGAGTTGAACCATACCGGCGCGCACAAGATCAACAACGTGCTGGGGCAGATCCTGCTGGCGCGGCGGATGGGCAAGCAGCGCATCATTGCCGAGACCGGCGCCGGGCAGCACGGCGTCGCGACCGCCACGGTCTGCGCCAAGTTCGGCCTGAAATGCGTGGTTTACATGGGCGCGCATGACGTCGAACGCCAGAAGCCCAACGTGTTCCGCATGCGGCTTCTGGGGGCGGAGGTGGTGCCGGTGACCTCCGGGCGCGGCACGCTGAAGGACGCGATGAACGACGCGCTGCGCGACTGGGTGACCAACGTGCACGACACGTTCTATTGCATCGGCACGGTGGCCGGGCCGCATCCCTACCCGGCGATGGTGCGCGATTTCCAATCGGTGATCGGCAAGGAGGTGCGCTGGCAACTGGCCGAGCAGGAAGGCGAGGGCCGCCTGCCCGACACGGTGATCGCGGCGATCGGCGGCGGCTCCAACGCGATGGGCCTGTTCTATCCGTTCCTTGACGACAAGTCGGTGAACATCATCGGGGTCGAGGCCGGCGGCAAGGGCGTGAACGCCAAGATGGAGCATTGCGCCTCGCTCACCGGCGGGCGGCCCGGCGTGCTGCATGGCAACCGCACCTACCTGCTGCAGGA
>CAZOKA010000316.1:0-3038 GCA_964580265.1 uncultured Rhodobacterales bacterium
GACCCGGGGGCGGCCGACGCGTCACATCCCGATGCTAGCGGGGCCATCGATCACGCCGCGCCCCCGCCGACCGAAGACGGCGGCGGGGCATCCGAGCCCACCTCATTGGAACGGCCCGGGCTGCTCGATGGCCGCACCGTGACCCGACGGCTCATGAAGAAACGAGCCGCCTTGAGGCGATGCTTCACCGCGTCGCCGGGCGAGCTGAAGGTCCGGTCGGTGACCATCCGTCTCGGGATCACCAGCGACGGCTCGGTTCGCCAAGCGACCCTGGAGCCGGCCAGCGCTCAGGAGACGGACACCGGCAGATGTCTGACCAAGGTCGCTGCCACGACGAGGTTCCCCGAACACGCCGCTGAGCTGCTCATCTATCGCATCCCCCTCAAAGTCAGACACTGATCTCGATCTCCTGGTGCCCCTGACGAGCTCATGATCAGCGACACTCGCCTGCGCCGTAGCGAGGCTTGCTTAGGCCCATCTTGATCACCTTAGCGAGGCAATAGCAACCGAACTAAACGTTTTTACAGGCGAAAGTCGAGAGGCGCGCCGGGTTATGTAGGCACTGAAAGACATTGCATATTTTCGATTAAGTGCTTGAAATAATGCCATAAATCATTATTATTGTGGTCACGATATCGGCGCCGAGTATCATGCACCTGCGGACCTCAACCAAAAAAACAGCCACCAAGACCTACAGCTATGCCCAGATCGTCGAGAGCTATCGACGAGAAGACGGCGTGCCGACCAAGCGTGTGGTCGCTCATCTCGGCGCGCTGCCGCCGCCCCTCATCGACGCGCTGCGCAAGGCTTTCGAGGCGGCACGCAAAGGCGACGCCCTCGTCCTACACTCCGAGGTCGCCGAGATGCTCTCGGGCTCAACGCTGGCCAATCGGCGCTACCTCGACTTGGCCGTCTTGATCGAATGCTGGCGCCAGTGGGGGCTGTCGGAGCTGCTCGACGAACTCGGCGGAAATCAGAGGACCTCGATGTCGTTGTCCGATGTCGTCTTGCCGCTGGTGCTGCAGCGCTGCTGCGAGCCGCGCTCGAAATTGGAAGCCACGCGCTGGGTCCCGACGACAGCCCTGCCTGAGGTGCTCGGCTTCGATGTCACGGCCTTCCACAACACCCGCATTCACCGCGTCCTCGAGAAGTTGTACGACCTGACCGGCAGTCTTCAGCAGCGGCTGTGCGAGCTCTACTCCGAGCACGACGGCGTTGGCGGGGTGCTGTTCATGGACGTCACCGACACCTATTTCGAGGGCATCGGCTGCCCCATGGCCGAGCAGACGAAGACCAAGACCGAGATGCCCCACAAACGGTGTCTCGGCATCGTTCTGCTGGCCGACGAGCATGGCTATCCGATGCGATGGAAGGTCGTCGGCGGCAAGACCAAGGACTGGCACGCCATGGGGGGGCTGATCGACGACATCGGCAAGGTCGAGTGGCTGAAGGATAGGCCGGTGGTCTTCGATCGCGCGATGGGCAACCAGAAGAACGTCGCTGCATTGAAGGCCAGAGAGCTGCACTTTCTGACCGCCGCCCATGTCTCGGCCATCGAGTCGTACACCAAGGAGGTGCCCTTCTCAGCGGTCGCCGACGTCGAGATCGAAGGCACCGACAAGTCCTATGAACGAGACATCGAGCGTGTCGCCCAAGCAGCCCGAGATGCGGGGTTCGAGCAGCTCGGCCCGCGTTTGTTCGCCATCGAGCTCGGCGTCACGGTCCCAGCATCGGAGCAAGAGAAAGCGCAGCAGAGAGCGAAGGCGAAGGAGGACCCCGCGGGGCATCGAGGTCCCGGACGTCCCGTACAGGCGGCCAAACATCTGCGGCAAGCCCATAAGATCCGAAGACAGATGAGGGCCGACAAGAGTCTCAGCCGCAAGGACATGGCCGCTTCGTTGGGCATCACCACAAGTCATCTGCGTCACCAACTGGCATTGCTCGAGCTGGCTCCGGCGGTCCAAGAGCGCATTCTTCAGTGGGACGACCGTTTCCCCTTCGGTGAGCAGTATCTGCGGACTCTGCTGCCCTTGACCCCCGAGGAGCAACTGGCCACGCTCGACGAGAAGCTCGCCGAGCACATGTCGGCCTTGTCCGAATCTGCCGAGTCCACCGACGACGATGAAACCATCGGCCTGCTGCGGCTGGTGGCCTACTTCAACCCGCAGCTCTTCGTTGATGTCCGTCGTCGCACGGCCGAGCACTGCGAGAAGTTGCAGCGTCACGTCGAGGCGTTCAACGCCGACCTCGCAGCGGCCAAGCGCAGTCGCGCCTACGACGCGACCCATCGCAAGTTCGTTCGCGAGGTCGAACGGCTCAACTACCTCGACACCTTCGACATCGAGCTGACCCCGATCACGGTCACGTCCGAGAAGACCGGTCGGCACATCGATTCTTTCCAGGGCAGCATCACCCGCAAGGAGGATGTCTGGAAACACCGCCGTCGCTACGATGGCTTCGTCCTGCTGCTCGGTCACCCCGAGCTGGAGCAGTCGGCCAAGGAGCTGGTGAGCTTCTACCGAATCAAGGACACCGTCGAGAAGGACTTCCAGACGATCAAGAGCCTGGTCAAGCTGCGCCCCATCTACAGCTACACCGACCCCAAGGTCCAGGCCCACGTCACCCTCTGCATGCTGGCGCTCCTGGTGCAGCGTACCCTCGAGCACAAGATTCACACCAAAGGGCTTGCCCTGACAGCGTCGGCCTGCATCGACATCTTGAAGACCTGCCACCTCAACCAGCGCCGCTCCGAGGGCGAGCCTCTCTACGACATTACCGAGATCGACGCTGCGCAGCAGCAAGTCCTCGCCGTCCTTGGGCTCGAGCAACTCGCAGATGACGACCACCTGCGCGCCGGCATTACCCCCCGCCGTCCGGCGCCGGCGGTATCCCGGAAGCAGGAGCATGGCCAGCGACCGCATCGCCGCCAGTCGTAAATAAGTTTCGCAAATCGGCTCGAAATCGGGCTTTCAGTATCTACGTGCGTCCGCTATCTGATTGTAATCATTGATCTTTGTTGTTCGGGTGGTCAAGATGGG
>CAZOKA010000317.1:0-3037 GCA_964580265.1 uncultured Rhodobacterales bacterium
AAGGCATTGGCGTTGCCAGAATTCACGATGATCGCCGCGCCGTCCTCGCTATCGGCGCCGATCTTCGACTGGCAATCCAGAACCGGCGCCGATCGCGTGGCGGATCGCGTGAAAACGCCCGCCACCGTGCTGCCCGGTGCAAGACGGGCCAGCATCACATCGGCACGCCCGGCATAGCGAACCCCCGCTTGCACACTGGCAAATCTGACCCCGTCAATTTCGGGAAGTGCCGGAAATTCCTTGGGCGCCAGCGGCGATTTCGCGGGGGTCTTGCCCATGATTTATTGCTCCAGCAGATCGATATTCTTGAGCTGTGCCGGGTCCAGCCCTTCCCGCCCGGACGTATCGATTTCCGCCCCTTCGCGAAGCTCGGAAACGCGCGCATCAACGGCGTTACGCTGCACCTGCTGTTGCAGCTCTTTGCGAACTTCATCAATGCCCGGCACATCCTTGAGGCGGGTTTCGTTCAGGCGGATTATGTGCCAGCCGAACTGCGTCTTCACCGGGCCGGAAACCTCTTCCGGCTCTAGCGATGTGATCGCCTTTTCGAAGTCGGGCACCATCGCACCGGCACCGAACCAACCCAACTCGCCGCCGCCGGGCCCCGACGGCCCGGTCGAATGCTCGCGTGCCAGCTTGGCGAAATCCTCGCCCTCTCGGGCTCTCTCGGCCAGTGCGGCGGCTTCTTCCTCGGTTTCCACAAGGATATGCGACGCGTTCCACTCCCGCTCGGGGTCGGCATTGGCATAGGTTTCATCATACGCTTTCTGTATCGCGTCTTCGGTCACGGCGCCGCCAACGATGGAATTGACCACCTCGGACGCAAGCAGCGTGCGCTTCTCGTTCTCAAGCGCCATCTCCACGCGCGCCGGCATATCGTCCTCGATGGTCTGAGCCAGCAAAGTCTGCTGAACTAGCTGATCGAGGATGCCTTCGAACAGAACGTCATCGGGCATCGATTGATACTGCTCCGGCAGGCCGTTGCGGGCGATGATCATCTGGCCAAGCGTGATCTCGGTGCCGTTGACAGTGGCGACAACGGTATCGGGGGCCGCATCGCTATCTTGCGCACCGGCCGGCAGGGCGGCGCAGATTGCAATTGCCACGGCAGACATGAATGTGCGGTGTCCAGTCATTGGTTTGTCCTTGATTTGCACGCATTTCGCGCGCGACGTTGACACTCACGCAGCCTCCCCTTACATCGCGATAGGGCCAAGGTTTGGCTGCATTTCCCGACCGTTGTAGGCGTAGTGGAAAGAGCGGGCAAGCAGATGGCCCGCGCTTGAGCGGAAATACGGGAACGGATTGAACATGCTGGGTTTCTCATCACTCGCCAAAAAGGTCTTCGGCACGCCAAACGACCGCAAGATCAAGGCGACGCGCCCGCTGATCGAACAGATCAACGCGCTGGAACCAGAGTTCGAGAAGCTCTCCGATGAGGGCCTCAAGGAAAAGACCACGGAATTCAAACAGCGGCTGAGCGATGGCGAAGACATGGACGCGCTGCTGCCCGAGGCCTTCGCAAACTGTCGCGAAGCAGCGCGCCGCACCCTGGGCTTGCGCGCCTTCGACGTGCAGCTCATGGGCGGCCTGTTCCTGCATCAGGGCAACATCTCGGAAATGAAAACCGGCGAAGGCAAGACGCTGGTCGCCACCTTCCCCGCCTACCTGAATGCGCTGTCGGGCAAGGGCGTGCACATCGTCACCGTCAACGACTACCTCGCCAAGCGTGACGCGGAATGGATGGGGCGCGTCTACGGGGCGCTTGGTCTTGAGACGGGCGTCGTTTATCCCGGCCAGGTCGAAGCCGAGAAAAAAGGCGCTTATGCCGCCGACATCACCTATGCCACCAATAATGAACTGGGTTTCGATTACCTGCGCGACAACATGAAATCCAGCCTCGACGAGATGTTCCAGCGCGGGCACAACTTCGCCATCGTCGATGAGGTGGACAGTATCCTGATCGACGAGGCGCGCACGCCGCTCATTATCTCCGGGCCTTCGGATGACCGCAGTGATCTCTATGCCTCCATCGACAAGCTGATCCCGGAATTGACCGAAGACCACTTCGTTCTGGACGAAAAACAGCGCACCGTCACCTTCACCGACGAAGGCAACGAAGAGCTGGAGCAGATCCTGCACGAGCAAGGCATTCTGCCCGAAGAGCAATCCCTCTATGATCCCGAAAGCACGACGATCGTCCACCACGTGAACAATGGCCTGAAGGCCCACAAGATGTTCACGCGCGACAAGGATTACATCGTGCGGGATGGACAAGTGGTGCTGATCGACGAATTCACCGGCCGCATGATGCCCGGCCGGCGCCTGTCCGATGGCCTGCACCAGGCCATCGAAGCCAAGGAAGGGGTCGAGATCCAGCCCGAGAACGTGACCTTGGCACAGGTGACATTTCAGAACTATTTCCGCCTCTATGACAAGCTGTCGGGCATGACCGGCACCGCCCTGACCGAGGCCGAGGAATTCGCCGAAATCTATGGCCTGGGCGTTGTCGAAGTGCCCACGAACCGCCCCATCGCGCGGGTGGACGACGATGATGCCGTCTACCGCACCGGCAAGGAAAAGCTGGATGCAGTGGTCGAAACCATCCAGGAGGCACACGCCAAGGGGCAGCCGATCCTGGTGGGCACGACCTCCATCGAGAAATCGGAAATGCTCAGCGAGCTGCTGACCACGGCTGGCGTCAAACACAACGTCCTCAACGCCCGCCAGCACGAAAAAGAGGCGCAGATCGTCGCCGATGCGGGTAAACTGGGCGCGGTCACGATCGCCACCAACATGGCCGGGCGCGGCACCGATATTCAGCTTGGCGGCAACGTCGAATTGAAGGTTCAGGAAGCCCTGGAAGCCAACCCCGACGCCGACCCAAAGGAAACCCGCGACCGGATCGAGGCCGAGCACGCCGACGAAAACGCCAAGGTGATCGAGGCTGGCGGCCTGTTCGTTCTGGCGACCGAGCGCCACGAAAGCCGCCGGATCGACAACCAGTTGCGCGGCCGCTCGGGCCGCCAGGGCGATC
>CAZOKA010000318.1:0-3027 GCA_964580265.1 uncultured Rhodobacterales bacterium
CGCACGCCCGGCGGTGAAAAATCATACGAGATCCTGAAAATCGTGTATTCCTGATACGCACCAGTTCGGGAAAACGGGCCCATGTCCGACAACAACGATAGCCGTCCGACGCCCTTGGGCATCTATGACCGGCCAACGCAGAGCCGCATCACCGGGATCGAGATCACAGCGGTGGTGCTATCGGTGGTGTGGCTGGGTGGCGCTGGCCTGTATTTCCTTGGCGGGGGCGAGGCCGAAGGCGACGGAGCACAGGCAGTCAGCGGCGGGCTATTGCTGGAGATACTGGCGCTGTTCCTGCCGGTCGCCATGATCTGGGTCGCGGCCACGGCGGCGCGGGCCAGCCGCGTGATGCGCGAAGAAAGCCGCCGCCTGCAAGCCGCGATCGATGCCATCCGCCACGCCTACGTGGCGCAGAACCAGAGCAAGGGCGCGCAGAGCGAAAAGACAGTGGCGGCCAAGCTCGAAGAGATCGCCCAAGCGCAGAAAAAGACCGAAACCGCGCTGGCCACATTCACCACCACGCGCGACCGCAACGCGCCGCTGCGAGAGGTGGGAACATCCCCTGCCGACGCCACGGTGCAGGATGAACAGGCCGCGCTGCCGCTGGGAACGCCGGCGGACGAGATCGGCCCGCCGCTATCGCGCGAGGATTTCATCCGGGCGCTGAATTTCCCCGAGACGACCGAGGACGAGGTCGGCTTCACCGCTCTGCGCAAGGCGTTGCGCGACCGCGAGGCCGCGCATTTGATCCGGGCCAGTCAGGATATTCTGACATTGCTGAGCCAGGATGGCATCTACATGGATGATCTGCGCCCGGACATGGCGCGCGCCGAAATCTGGCGCCGCTTTGCCGCGGGTGAGCGGGGCCGTGCGGTGGCAGGGCTTGGCGGCATCCGGGATCGCTCGTCGCTGGCGCTGACGGCGGGACGCATGAAGCAAGATCCGATCTTTCGCGATGCGGCGCATCATTTCCTGCGCCGGTTCGACAAGATGCTGGCCGAGTTCGAGAAAACCGCCAGCGACAGCGATATATCGGACCTGGCCAGCACCCGAACGGCGCGGGCATTCATGCTGCTGGGGCGCGTTGCGGGCATTTTCGACTAGGCGCATACGCCCGGCACCACCGCCCGTTGCATCCCGCCGGCAACACGGCTACCCCTGTCGGCGTTCCGTTTGACAATCCCTCGAAAGGCCCTGGCGATGCGTTCTGATACACCCCGATCCGCCTATTGGCGCGGCGTCCGTGACGGGGCGCCGTTTCTGCTGGTGGTGACGCCGTTTGCCTTGCTGTTCGGGGTCGTCGCAACCGAGGCGGGGCTGAACGTTGTCGAGGCGATGGGGTTTTCCATCGTGGTCATCGCCGGGGCGGCACAATTCGCCGCGCTGCAACTGCTGGTGGACAACGCACCGACAGTGGTGGTGCTGGCCTCGTCGTTGGCGATCAACCTGCGGATGGCAATGTATTCGGCGTCATTGACGCCGCATATCGGCGCGGCCCCCCTATGGCAGCGGGTTCTGGCGGCGTATTTCATGGTCGACCAGACCTATGCCTGCTCGATCGCCGCGTATGAAACCAACCCAGATTGGACCGTTCCGCAGAAGATTGCCTATTTCTTTGGCACCGTCACGCCAATCTGCCCGATGTGGTACGCGATGACGCTGGCGGGAGCACTGATCGGATCGGCGATGCCTGCGGGGCTGGCGCTGGATTTCGCGGTGCCGATCACCTTCATCGCGCTGATCGCGCCGATGCTGCGCACGGGTGCGCACAAGGTTGCCGCGCTGGTGTCCGTCGTGCTGGCGTTGGTGTTGGCGGGGCTGCCCTATAACCTTGGCCTGATGCTGGCTGCCCTGGGGGGGATGATGTCCGGCGCGCAGGTCGAGCTGTGGATGGAAAGGCGCGGGATATGGACATAGATACAACCCAACTGTGGATCGTAATCGTTCTGCTGGGCCTGGGCAGTTTCGGTCTGCGTTTTGTTTTCCTGGGATTGATCGGGGATCGCCCGATGCCGCCATGGGTGCTGCGCCACCTGCGTTATACGGCAGTGGCAGTTCTGCCCGCGCTGGTGGCGCCGATGGTCGTCTGGCCGGCGGCCACGGGTGGCGCACTGGACGCACCACGCATGATCGCGGCGCTGGTCACGTTGAGCGTAGGGTATTTCACCAAGAACGTGCTGGCGGCTATCGGTCTGGGCGCCGGGAGCCTGTATCTGTTCCTGTATCTGCTCTAGGCGTGTGCAGTTAAGCGATCAGCCTTCGGCCTGCGCCGCGACCTCGTCAGGATCATAGGCACGCAGTGCCTTGAACCTGTCGGCATCGTCGTATTCATACAGGGTGCGCGACCTCACGCCGGGGAGTTGCCCGAACTGTTCGGCCAGTTTGCGCGGAAACCACGTTTGTTTGACCTGGGCGCCGATCCCGTCCACCTGGGCCAGGATGCGGGATGTGCTGACCGAGCACTGCGCATCTGGCACCTCGCCGTAGGACATTGCAAGTTGCAGCGCCTTTTCGGCGGTTTCCGGCGGCACATCCAGTTCCTGCACCTGCACATGGTATGTCTTGCGCGCGTGAAAGCGGGTGTAGACATCGGCAAGCTGCGGCGTCATTCCATAAACGACGTCGTCGCGCACGACGATCTTGCCGGGGTCGCGGAACGATCCGGCCGGGTCAAACACCACGCGCTGAGATCCGTTGATCATAAGCGAGGTGTGCGCCCCTGCCCCGGTGTCGTTGGAAATCATGGTGAAAAGCGTCAGCTTGGGCGGGCCATCGTGGTTATAGGCCGCGCGCGATACGGTCTCGTCGGAAACCGGCGGATCCTCCTTGACCGCGCAGCCCGACGCCAGGGTGATCGCGCAGAGCGCGGCAAACCATAGACGCATAATGAGAATCCTTGACCAATGGGCGCCAGGCGCGGTGTCGATCAGCTATTGAACAGTGCCAGGAAAATCAGCACGCCGATGGCGATGCCGCCAACCCACATCGCGGCCTTGACGAACCCTTCGAAGGTCTTTTCCTGAACCT
>CAZOKA010000319.1:0-3022 GCA_964580265.1 uncultured Rhodobacterales bacterium
ACCAGCTGTAAGAGGCTCCCCGCGCACAGCCGCGCGGCTCGTGGTTGGGCAGGTCGGGCCGCGTGCGGGGGTAATCCGTTTGCTGCGTCTCCCATGTGACGATGCCGGATTTCACGTAGATCTTCCACGAACACGAGCCAGTGCAGTTCACGCCGTGGGTGGAGCGCACGATCTTGTCGTGGCGCCAGCGGTTTCTGTAGGTATCCTCCCAGTCGCGGTTTTCGCGGGTCACTTGCCCGTGGCCGTCCGCGAACTGCTCCAGTTCCTTGGACTGCAGGAAGTTCAGTCTGTCGAGCAGATGGCTCATTGTCGTCTCCTATGCGTTGGCTGGCCGCCCCGGCCCGCGCTGTGGGGGCCGGGGCGGTCTTGCTCGGATCAGGGGTTGCGGATGTAGGCGCCGGGGCGCAGGTAGAACCACCAGTTGATGGCGATGCAGACCGCGTAGAATATCGCGAACCCATAGAGCGCGTATTCCGGCCGTCCCGCGTCCATCTGTTCGCCGAACACCTTGGGAATGATGAAGGCGCCGTAAGCCGCCACCGCGCTTGTCCAGCCCAGCACCGGACCGGCCTGCTCCTTGTCGAAGGCCACGGCGATGGTGCGGAAGGTCGATCCGTTGCCGATGCCGGTGGCCGCGAACAGGATCAGGAAGAGGCCAAGGAAGGGCCAGAAATACTGCTCTGGCGCGGCCGAGGAATAGGCCTGCTGGATGAAGTAGGCCACGCCAAGCGCCGAGATCACCATGACGATGGAAATCCACTGCGTCACGCGCGCGCCGCCCAGCTTGTCGGCCATCATGCCGCCAATCGGCCGGATCAGCGCCCCGATGAACGGCCCCATCCATGCGAACATCAGCGCCGAGGGCCCGGCCGGGTTGGCGGTGGAGTGGGTCATCACCCCGTCCACCAGCAGGTGCTGGTAGCCGAACACCACCTTGATCGTCAGGGCCAGCGCGGCCGAGTAGCCGATGAAGCTGCCGAAGGTCATGGTGTAGATGACCGTCATCGCCCAGGTGTGCTTGTTGCCGAAGATCCGGTATTGGCGTGTCAGGTTCTGCCCGACCTCGCCCGGGATCAACTTGAGCAAGCCGACCGTCAGCGCGATCACCAGCGGCAGCACCAGCCATTTCGACACGTTCCAGCCCGATCCGCCGACATCCGTGGGCAGCATCAGCCACAGCCCGAACGCGGCCGCGACCAGGCCCAGGATCAGCATGAAGCTGATGATCCCGAACGAAACGGCCGGGTTCGGAATGTCGGGCGAGACGTGCGGATCGCGGATGTTGTTCATGCCGAACCACCCGGCAAAGGCCAGCGGCACCAGGAACAGCAGCCAGACATAGCCGGCGTTCTGGATGTAGGTTTCGGTGCCAGCCGGGATCTTGCCGATCAGCGTGCCCGAGGTCTGCTGAAGCGTCGCCGAGTCGCCGCCGAACAACCCGAAGGTCATGACCAGCGGGATCAGGATCTGCATCGTGGTGACGCCGAAGTTGCCAAGGCCCGCGTTCATGCCCAGGGCATAGCCCTGCACCTTCTTGGGAAAGAAGAAGCTGATATTGGACATCGAGCTGGCGAAGTTGCCGCCACCGATCCCGGAAAGGAACGCCAGGATCTGGAACACCCAGAGCGGCGTATCGGGGTTTTGCAGGGCATAGCCCGTACCCGCGGCGGGAATCATCAGCAGCGCCGTGGTAAAGAAGATCGTGTTTCGCCCGCCCGCAATGCGGATGAAGAACGTGGAGGGGATACGCAAGGTCGCGCCGGTCAGGCCGGCAACCGCCGACAGGGTGAACAGCTCCGCCTTTGCAAAGGGAAAGCCCAGGTTGAGCATCTGAACCGTGATGATGCCCCAGTAGAGCCAGACGGCAAACCCGCACAGCAGGCTCGGGATCGAGATCCACAGGTTGCGGTTTGCCACCGCCCTGCCCGTCGAGGCCCAGTAGCCTTCGTTCTCGATGTCCCAGTTCTTTATGTCTTGTGCCACTTTTCATCTCCGTGGATTGGTGAGTGGAGGATCGTGGCGCGCTGCCATGCAACCGCGCGCCACGGCCATTTCATTTTGCCGCCTGCGATTGTGCGGGCGATGCAACAGGCTCGTCCGGCACGTCCGACAGGAACCGTTCTTGTTCCAGGCCGGGGTGGCGGCGGCGCTCCATCTTGCGGATGGCGACGTGCATCCAGATCGTCATGACCGCCACCATCACGAAGGTCAGCATGAACGGCGCGGTCCACACGCCGGTCAGGTCCAGCAGCGCGCCATAGGCAACCGGAAGGAAAAACCCGCCAAGCCCGCCGATCATGCCGACCAACCCGCCGACCGATCCCACGTGATGGGGATAATAAACGGGGATGTGCTTGTAGACGGCGGCCTTGCCCAGGCTCATCATGAACCCGAGGACGACCGTCAGCGCGACGAAGACACCCACCGAAACGCCGAAGTTGAACGAGATCGGCCCGGTGATCCCCTCGACGGTATAGCTGGTTTCCGGGTAGCTCATGATGAACAGGATAATGAGCGACACGATGAATGTCAGATACATCACGGCGCGCGCGCCCCAGATATCCGACATCCAGCCGCCCAGGGCACGAAACACCGATCCGGGAAGGCTGTAGAGACCGGCGAACACGCCCGCGGTGGTCAGTTCCAGGCCGTAGGCGCCGACGTAGTAGCGCGGCAGAAAGCTGGCCAATGCGACGAAGCCGCCGAACACGAAGAAGTAGTAGGTCGCGAAGCGCCAGACCTGGATATTCTTCAGCGGCGCCAGTTGGTCGGCGGTCGAAACCGGCCCTTGGCCGGTGCGCTTGCGCTCTTCATGAACCGGATCGTCCTTGGCCAGGATGTAGAACAGCACCGCGGTGATCGCCAGAACCACCGCGTAAACCCGCGCGGTGCCTTCCCAACCCATCGCCACCACAAGGAAAGGCGCCGCGAAATTGGTCACTGCCGCACCGACGTTACCGGCACCGAAAATGCCAAGGGCCGTGCCCTGGCGCTCCTTCTCGAACCAGCGCGAGGTATAGGC
>CAZOKA010000320.1:0-3009 GCA_964580265.1 uncultured Rhodobacterales bacterium
GCTACCACACTGGATTCGCGATATGAATCCCTCACGCGCTTTGTGCAACAGAGCCGCAATTTGTGACCAATCCGGCTGAGGGAATCCTGGTACGCGCCACGGATCTGATGTTTCCGGCCGAAGTGTTGCACCTCTTCGAAGAGGAGAGCGATCTCCTGCGTCGCCCGGCGCATGGTATTGGCGCAAGCCCGCGCTATGACTGGGACGCCATGATGGTCCGGCTGTTCAAGCGCCTGAACGAGCAGGGTTTCCCGGCCTCGCAGGCGGCCCTCATTGCAGAAGTGCAGGATTGGTTCATCGCGCAGTCAAAGTCGGGCGATGTGCCAGAAGAAAGCACCATCCGCAAACGAATAGCGCCCATCTGGCGTGCGGTGCGCGGCGCCGACTAGGACTCGCCCGGGAGCCAGCGCCCAGCGCAGGGCAATTCCAGGCTCAGGCGGACTTCTGGTCGTTTTCCGCGTCATGAACCAGTTGGGGGCGCGGGCGGAAAATACTGGCCACGGTGTCGACGCCCGCCCGCAACGGCGACTCCATGAGATGCGCGTAGCGCTGCGTGGTCTGCATCTGGCTGTGGCCCAGCAGGCGGCCGATGATCTCCAGCGAGGCACCGCCGCTGACCAGCAGGGAAGCGAAGGTATGGCGCAGATCATGGATGCGGACATCCGGCAGGTCCGCCTCGCGCTGAACCTTACCCCAGAAGCGGCGCACATCGTGCACGGGCTTGCCGATGGCCGCGTCACTGGGAAACAGCCAGGGATTGCCATGCGGGACCACGAGCTGGCGCTGGCGCACGATGGCAACCACGTCCTGCGAGACCGGCACCCGGTGGATCTTGCGCTGCTTGGTGGTCGCGGCTGGCTTGGACCAGATGGCATAATCGAGATTGAACTGCTCGAAGCGCGCGGTGCGCACCTCGCCGACGCGGGCGCCGGTCAGCATGCACATGCGGATGATCGAGGCGGCGCGCTGATCCTCGGCCCTGTCGAGCACGGCGGCAAGGCGGGTGAGTTCTTCAGGCGAGAGAAAGCGTTCGCGCGCTTGCTCGATGCGCCTGTGAAAGCCCTGCGCCGGATTGGCCGCGCACCACTCCCATTCCACCGCCAGCGTAAACATCTTGCGCAGTACCTCGCCCATGCGGTTGGCGCGAACCGGGGTCGGCTTGTGGCCCTGCAGCTTGCGGGCGCGGTTGTTGGGGCGCGCCTTGCAGGGCCGGGGACGGCCCTCGGCCACGAAATCAAGGAACGTTGCCACATCGGACTTGGTGATGTCGCTCACCAGCCGGTTGCCCCAGGCCGGCTCGACCATCTTGCGGAGCATGGAGATCTGGTCGCCCGCGTTGACAGGTGACAGCTTGGGCAGATGCTCCCGGATGTAGCGCTCGATCATGTCCTTGATCCGTGGCGCCTCGCGCAGCCCTTCCTTGACCGACAGCGGGTCCTGCCCTGCGTCGATCATGCGGCGCAGCTCCTTGGCGCGCTCGCGCGCTGCCGTCACGCTCCACTCCGGCCAGCGCCCGATCGTCATGCGCCGTTGCCGCCCGGCAAAGCGATAATCGAGCGTGAAGGCACGCGTGCCCGAACTCTGGATCCTCGCCGCCAGGCCGAGGATTTCCGTGTCGAAGATCTGGTAGCTGCCGCGTGCGTTCGGCGCGGCCTCGCGCAGGCGTTTTTCGTTCAGTTTCAATCTTTTGACCATCCAGCCAGCCCTCCTTCTCCGGTCGACACAGGCGTAGATCAGCGCCGGTATCAAGTCAGAGCACGCAGCTGGGGGCGGAAAACAGGCGGAAGGTGGAATTGAAGCCGGCGTCGAATTCCGGACTGTCTGGTCAATGGCTTAGCGGAAGCGCCCAGCGCATGGGCACGTCGAATCGCTGAAAAGCCGGAGCTCTTGCGTAGTGCTTGCTCCGGCCTCGTGCATTCACGGATATGGCGCTTGTCAGAGGCCGGTTTGGAGCAAGTCCGGCGTGCGCCAGTCCTCGGAGGCAGGCGATGTATCATAGACTTGGCGGGCGGTGGGATTAGGTGTTCAGTCCCGGCATTTCGAGCCAAGGGCTGCTCTGCGGAAAATCGGACGCTGGATAGCGTAGGCCAATTGCTCGCTTTGCATCTTTGGTTACCGATTGCCGATGTACGATTAAATGTGGATATACCGATGCGATTTTTGTCCGCCAAGATCCACCAGACGATTTGTAGGGTTTCGCAAGAACGGAACAAAATCGATGAACCCGCTATCGGAACGGATGGGCCTTTGGGTCGACCAAAGGGCGAAACGCGCTAAGACCGCGCAACAGCCACCACGCATGCCCGGTGCGAGCGCGCCGGGACCGTTATCTTGTGGGACTGACCGTGGCGCGGATCGCAGGCGCATCTTTGCGACAGCCCATCTCGTCTGTCAGCGCCGGCCCCATTGCGATGATGTTGGGTACGTGTTCTGCACAAATGAGACCGTCAGGCAGGTTCGTCCTCACTCACCACCGCAGCGAAGGATTTGAAGAACTTGGCCGCCAGCTTTTTCGCGGTGCTTTGAACAAGGCGGCTGCCCAGTTGCGCCAGCTTTCCGCCGATCACGGCCTTTGCCTCGTAGCGCAGGATCGTTTTGTCGGGCCCATCGGCTGTCAGCGTGACATCCGCTCCGCCCTTGGCGTGCCCGGCGGCCCCGCCATTGCCCTGTCCGGTCAATGAAAACGCATCCGGCGCGCCGGCGGTGTCCAGTTGCACGTCACCATTGAATCTGGCTTTCACCGGCCCAACCTTCAGGACCACTTTTGCCTCCAGTTCAGTGTCCGAATGCTTGACCAGCTCTTCGCAACCGGGAATGCATTGCTTGAGGACCTCTGGGTCATTCAGCGCGGCATAGACTTGGTCTTTGGGTGCGTTGATGATAGTTCCTAAGCAGTCAATCTTGGAAATGGAAGAAGGTTTTAGGACGGTTTTGCCCCTTTGTCATGATGAGCTCAACGTTACTAGAAATATGGATACTACCGCATTAGCTACAACCTTTCCATTTGTA
>CAZOKA010000321.1:0-2988 GCA_964580265.1 uncultured Rhodobacterales bacterium
GGCGCGGCTGCCCTCGGGCACCTTGGTCGAGGTGTTATGCGGACACCCGGCGCAGAAATACGGCAGGCGCGCGGCTATGTCCTCGGCATTGTCGCCCGCACGCGCCTCGTTCAGCGCATTCAGCCCGGCCTTGATGCCATCGGTATCGCGCCCCTCCTCGATCAGGATCGCACCCAGTTTCTCGGCGATCCAGATCGGATCGAGCGCGCCGCGCGTCGGGAACAGCTCCTCGCCATGCATCGAACCGGCGCCGCCACCCTTGTGCCAGCCGTAAACGCGCCGACCGCGGCGATCGTCGAAAATCGCCTCCTTGATCTGCACCTCGATCAGCTTGCGCTTTTCCTCGACCACCACGATCAGGTCCAATCCCTCGGCCCAGTCGTGGAACCCCTGCATGTCCAGCGGGAATGTCTGCCCCACCTTGTAGGCGGTCAGGCCCAGGCGCTCGGCCTCGGCCTCGTCGATGTTCAGCAGGTCCAGCGCATGCACCAGATCAAGCCAGTTCTTGCCGGCCGCGACAAACCCGATCTTCGCACCCGGCTTGCCGATCATGCGCTTGTCCATGCCATTGGCGCGCGAAAACGCCTCGGCGGCGAACCGCTTGTAGTCGATCATCCGCGCCTCTTGTACATGCGGCGTGTCGATCAGGCGAATGTTCAGCCCCCCTTCGGGCATGTCAAACGGCGGATTGACCAGTTTCATCCGGTCGGGCCGCCCATCGACGACCGCCGTCGCCTCGATCGTGTCCTTCATCGTCTTCAGGCCCACCCAAAGCCCCGAAAACCGGCTCAGCGCGTAGCCGTAGATGCCGTAATCCAGGATTTCCTGCACCCCCGCGGGGCTTACCACCGGCATGTAGGCATCCACCATCGCCCACTCGCTCTGGTGCAACACGGTCGAGGATTCGCCGGTGTGATCGTCGCCCATGGCCATCAATACCCCGCCATTGGGGCTGGTGCCGGCCATGTTGGCGTGCCGCATCACGTCGCCCGACCGGTCCACGCCCGGCCCCTTGCCATACCACAGGCCGAAAACGCCATCGAACTTGCCCTCGCCGCGCAACTCGGCCTGCTGCGCACCCCACAACGCGGTGGCGGCCAGATCCTCGTTCAGCGCCTCCTCGAAGGTGACGTCGGCCTCGGCCAGGAACTTGGCGGCGCGGTTCATCTGCATGTCCACCGCCCCCAGGGGCGATCCGCGATAGCCTGTGACATACCCGGCCGTGTTCAACCCCGCCGCGCGGTCGCGGGCCTTCTGCATCAGCATCAGCCGGACCAGCGCCTGCGTCCCGTTCAGCAGAACAGGGGATTTCTCCAGGTCGAACCGATCGTTGAGCGAAATTTTCTGTGTCGTCATCGCGCGCCTCCCTTCGCAGGATATGCCTGCTACGTTATTGTACAAGGATAGGTCACAAAGAGTGACCTACAAAGGGAAATTTCAGACTTTTTCAAACATCAATGCGATGCTCTTGATGTTTTTCAGGGTATTTCGTGTAAAACGACAAAATGAAACGAAAGATGCGAATATGGATTGGGACAAGCTCAGAATATTTCACGCGGTCGCCGACGCCGGCAGCCTGACCCATGCGGGTGAGGCGCTGAACCTCTCGCAATCAGCGGTCAGCAGGCAGATTCGCGCGCTCGAAGAGGGGCTGAACGCCACCCTTTTCCACCGCCACGCGCGGGGGCTGATTCTCACCGAGCAGGGCGAGCTTCTGTTCGACGCGACAAGCGCCATGGCCAAGCGGCTCGATGCCGCCTCGGCCCGCATCCGCGACAGCGAGGAAGAGGTGTTCGGCGAATTGCGCGTGACCACCACCACCGGCTTCGGCACGCTGTGGCTGGCGCCGCGCCTGTCGCGGCTCTACGACAAATACCCCGATCTCAAGATCGACCTGATGCTGGAAGAGCGCGTTCTCGACCTGCCCATGCGCGAGGCCGACATCGCCATCCGCATGAAGGAACCCAGCCAGGCCGACCTGATCCGCAAGCGGCTGATGAACATCCGCATGCGCCTCTATGCCTCTCCCAGCTACGTCGCCAGGCACGGCGCACCGCAGGAGTTGGCGGAAATCAGCGACCACCGCCTGATCTGCCAGAACCCCAAGGCCGCGCAGGTCGGCGCGGGCGCGTCCCTGGTGCAGCAACTGCTGGCCCACGACATACATTCGACGCTGACGGTGAACAATTATTTCGGGGTGCTGCAGGCGGTGCTGCACGATCTGGGCATCGGCGTTCTGCCGCATTACCTGATCAACGATTTCCCCGACCTGGTGCAGGTGCTCCCCGAGATCGAATCGGTCGAAGTGCCGGTTTTCCTCGCCTACCCCGAGGAGTTGCGCCATTCCAAGCGGATCGCGGCATTCCGCAACTTCGTCCAGGAAGAAATTATCAGTTATCGCAAACAGACCAAGAATCAGGCATTTGCGTAACGAATTCCTGGCGCCATGCATCATGCGCATAGCGGACATGCTGCGTTTGCAGCATAAAACCGCTTGAACGTTCAGGAAACGATGCCTATTTCACCTCTCGACGATGATGTTGATCACTATCGCATCATTTTCATACCTCCCTGTTGGACTATGGCCGGACCTTGTGTCCGGCCTTTTTTTTGGGCGAAGCGCCGCGCTGATCCGCGGGCGGTTCGGGGTGCCGTTTGGCGATCATCAATGACCGCTTCGACTCCTTTGGCGATCAGGTCGGACAAGCGGAGCCTTGCCGCGAGGTGGCCTGAAGGTACCGCTCACCCCGCGTCGTCTTGCGCCCCCGCGATGGGTAGAGACCAAGAAAGTTCGAAACTTTCTTGAACGGAATCTTTCAAAGATTCCGTGCGTCAACGCCAGCTCCAGGTCAACTTACCCGCTTCCCGAACAGCCCCGAACGCCCGCGCGTCGGCCGTTTCTTCATTTGTGTCACTCAAGCCCCGGCACACCCCAGGGCGACAGCACCTCCGGCGCGCCCTCGCGGATCACGATGTTCTCCTCGTGCC
>CAZOKA010000322.1:0-2975 GCA_964580265.1 uncultured Rhodobacterales bacterium
GACAGTTTCTCCGAACAGATTGGTGCCCGGCTCGATCGCCATAGTATCGAGAATATGCGTTCGTAGGACATCACGTATCGGCCCTGGATCACTCTTCGTCTTGTTGAACTGTATCCATTGGTAAAGACGGCCAAAAGCAGCCTGTGGCCCACCAAACTGACGCTCCTTCTTTGAACGCATTTCTATACGTTCGAACGCTTGCCTAATGCCGTGTTCACCATCTCTTGCCGCTTCAAAACCGGCAGCTCCTGCCTCATCCCACTGAGCGAAACTGAGTTTGTCGAGATCCGTATGCGCCCCGAACACAAGGCACGCGCCGAGCATCTCGCAGGATTTTGCCGCTTGATCTATGCGCTGATGATCGAGCCAGCCACCTGCCCGCACCTTACAGAACCGACCTTCGACATAGTGTTGAAGTGGCGAGACCTTTCGCTGGTCACCCTCGCGAACCTGGCGTTCAAGTTCCAGATCGCAGGGTGCAACCCGATTCATGTCCTGAAAGCCCTCGTGATAGCCTACGTTGGGACGACGAAAGATGGCGATGCCATGTCGCGGGCAAGTACGGATCGGACCGAACATCCAAGACGTTAGTCCTACGCGACACCCGGCACTGGCCCCGTTCGGGGCCCGGTCTTCGAGCAAGCAGGCCGGGCAATAGCTCGTGTGCGTGCGAAGAGCGAAGTACATCGCAAACTCCTCGCGCCTGAAACAGAAGCGTCGATCACCAAGCCGCTGGATCCCGCAATCTCGGATATCAGAGCTTGGCAGCCCGGTCAGATCCGATAGCCGCTCAACGCATTCCTCGCTGTGTTGCATGACGCTCTGGCGGCTGATCTGTACCATTTTCAGAAAATCCTCGCACGGCAGTCCAGAATGGAAACCGGCCAAGCGTGCGCACCACGAAAAAAGGCTTTCTCCTTCGAGCGGAGGAAGAACGGGGACAAGTGCCATACCTTACACCCTCTCCAGTTTCTTTTTCTGACGTTTCGCTCGCGCCGCCTCGAACTCTTCCGCGCCCTTGTCCAGAGGGATGGACAACCAATCCCCAGCCTCGAAGACATTGGCGTCAGGCTCGCACCCCTCCTGCATGGCCCAAGCTTCCGAAAAATGGACGCGGCCAAGGGTTCTGGCTTCGGCCCATAGGGCGCATTCGATCGCATTGATGATGGTTTCAACCGCGCGACCGAACCTGTAACGGCTCGCCACCATGAGCCTTGCCGTCAAATCGGCCGGAAGACGAGGCTGAATATCCACCTCGCTGCAATAGGCTTCGATAAGGCCAGCAAGGTTGTCATTGTCCACCCCTTGCTGAAGGTCCAGCGGAACAATCTTGGTGAAGCGGCGAGAGACTTGGGGGTCGAAGTTCGTCATCTCGGCGAGTTGCCGCGTTCCGCTCAAGATCGGGATGATGGCGTTTTCACCCTGCATGAGCGTCTTAAGCAACCTCAAGGTAGTCTCGGACTCGATTGCGGAGCGCGCCATGACAAGGTCATGAGCTTCATCGAGCCACAGTACCTTGATACCAAGAAGTTTCAGCCGGTTCTGGACCGTCTTCCAGATTTCCCACACCTTAGATCGTTCCGTAACACCTTCCATGCCTGTCGCTTCAAGGATTGCCAGACCAACGCTCTTATTCGTTGCCGGACTCGGCACGTGGATTTCAAGGTACCGCGGCATTCCAGTGATTGGATTGAAGGCAAGGAACTCCGCTTCATGAAGAACCTTCCTGATTGCCGTGGTCTTGCCGCCGCCTGCTGCCTCTATGACGGCAATTCCACGTGTTTCCGTGCCGCCCGTGTAGCGGCACGGTTCATGTGTGGTATTCCCGTCTGCATCGACCTGGAACAGCCGATAAAGTTGCTTGCGAAATTCGAGATCGCGTTCGTTTGGCACGTGCATCGAACGCAACATCTGTATCTGCATCGCAGGGTTCTCGCATACAGCCATTACTTGTTCTCCTCTGGCTTGCGCGGCAGCCAGGCTGTCCGCGATTTCGGTTTCGTTTTGGATGCCGACGAATGGCGCGGGGCATCAGCAGGCGTGGACTGTTCGGCTTCCACGTTGGCCGGCTGCGTGTGATGCGCCTTCGATGTCGCCGCTTTGGGCATGTTCCGGGCCGGATCGTTTTCCGGGGCCCGCGGCAAGATTTCCCGTCCCGGCTCATCTCCGCCCACTTGCAGTCTATCGGCCGCCGTCATCTCAAAAGACGCAAAGAGCTCCTGCTCGATCGCTTTGAAACGTTTGTCGGAAATGGTCGTATCGATGATGCCGAGTGCCCCAGATCGTTCCGCAACCAAGTTCTCGATATCGTCGATCGCTTTGAAGACGACCTCTTCTTCCCACTTTTTTCTGGAGGCCGATTTCGCGCGAAGCGAGCGGCGTGCTTTCAGCCAGACATGAAAATTGACCCCAGAAAATCGGTCGTGGACCGACTTGACTTCAATCCACTGACCTTCGAGGAAGACATCGACACAGCCAATATCCTCAGGATCCCAGCGTATCTCGACCTCCCTGGACGCACCGTCGACAAAGTACGACGCCAGATCGAGGCTATGATAACGCACACCCATGATTACGACGCCCTCTCGCGAGACCTTGCGCGTGAGATGTTTCCCAAAGGCTATGCGTTTTTCGCGAGTATCGGGGAGTGCCCGGATCGGATAGTTTCCCGCCTCCATATCGGCATCCCACTGCTGTAGCGGCGTAAGGCCGCCCAAGCCCTCATGCGGCGAGTTGTGATAGATATCCACGGCCCAACGGACGAGCACGAAGGCCACGTCTTCGGCATCGAGACATGCACGATCCTCAGCGGTGTAGTCGCCTCGCTCCAGCGGGTTTGAGAACGTACGCCCCTTCAAGCGAGGCATCAGATCCAGCGCCATTGTGTGAAACAGGCGCTCAATACCACCTCGCATGCCGGGAATACCCGCAATCGTTCTCAGAAGGGTAATCCGAAGGTCGAGGCAGCTATTCGT
>CAZOKA010000323.1:0-2968 GCA_964580265.1 uncultured Rhodobacterales bacterium
GCCGCAAGGGGGGCGAGAGGGCGCTGCCCCCTCGCGCTCCCCCGGAGTATTGTTGGCAAGATGAAGGGGACAATAGGCCGCTGGCTTCATCTTGCCCGAAATACTCCCGCCGGAGGCGTCCGCGCTTTCGGCTTGGCGCACGGCATGATGCGCGGCCCGCTCGCTTGACGCCCCTGCCCCGGCGCTGCTACCTCGGTGCGGAAGTTGCGGCCCGCTCCGCGCCCCTTGTGAAAGTTCCGCACATGCGCTGGATCGTTGCGCTTCGCCGCCTTGATTACGCTCGCAAGTTCCGCCGCCGCCATCCCGGCGCGGGTGTGCCGCGCGAGGTGCTTTATTACCTGCATATCGGCAAGACCGGCGGCACCTTCTTCAAGAAAACAGTCAAGGATCCGGGCAGTTTCACGCACGAGCCGATGCTGTTGATCCCACTGGGTCACAACATCAAGCATCAGCACCTGCCGCGCGGAAGCCGCTTCATCCTGGGCACCCGCGAACCAGGCAGCCGCTTCGTCAGCGGTTTCCTCAGCCGCCGGCGGCGCGGCACCAGCGGCCGCAACCGTCAGAGCCGCGCCGAGCAGGCCGCGTTTGCCCGCTTTGACGGGCCCAATGCCCTGGCCGAGGCGCTGGACGCACCCGATACCGCCGTTCGGGCGGAGGCGCGGGCCGCGATGCGCGCCATCCGCCACGTGAACGAGCCGCACACCCTGTGGTTCCCCGATCGCGCGCGCCTGGCCGCCGACATCGCCGCCGGGCGGGTGTTCCGGGTGCGGCAGGAGCGGCTGATCGCCGACATGCGGGCGGTGTTCGCGGCCACCGGGTTTGCCGTGGCGCCGGACAAGCTGGAGGCACGGCCGCGCGCCCATGTGGCCCCCGATGGCGAGGGCAAGCACCTGTCAGAGCGCGCCCGCGCCAACCTGCGCGCGCATTACGCTGGCGATTACGCGTTTCTCGACTGGCTGGATGCGCAGGGCCTCATAGGGGCCAGCGGTTGACTGACCCGAACGTGATTGGCCCGTGATCGGCCCCGCGTGGCGCGGATGGGGTCTATCGCCGCCGAACAAGGAGCCTGTCATGATCCGCACCGCCATTGCCGCCCTCGTCCTTGCTGCCGCGCCCGCCGTCGCCGCCGCGCAGGACATCACCCGCGTGGCCACCGACAAATCGGTGGCGCAGGCCGCCGACGCCCTCGCCGCCACGATCGAGTCCGCCGGCATTACCCTGTTCACCCGCGTCAATCACGGCAAGGGCGCGCGCGTGGTCGATGCCGATATCGGCGACGCGCAACTGCTGATCTTCGGCACACCGAAGGTCGGCACGCCGGCGCTCATGGACAACCGCCTTGCCGGGATCATGCTGCCACTACGGGTGCTGGTTTACCAGGAAACCGGTGGCCAGACATGGCTGGCCTATCACGATCCGGCCGACATGCTGTCCGGCCTCGACGGGATTTCGGCGGATGCACCCTATGTGCGGACCATGACCAAGGCGCTGGCCAGTCTCACCGCCCGCGCGGCAGAGTAACGCGCCCTACCGCGCCAGCGCCTTCAGCGCGGCGCGCAGATCCAGCGCCCCGTCATACAGTGCCCGACCCGAGATCGCCCCGTTCAGGCCCGCGCCGCAATCGCGCAGCGCGATCAGATCGTCCAGCGACGACACACCGCCGCTGGCGATCACGGGGATGTCCACCGCCCGCGCCAGCGCCGCCGTCGCCTCGATGTTGGGGCCCTGCATGGCGCCGTCGCGGTTGATGTCGGTGTAGATGATCGCCGCCACGCCCGCGTCCTCGAAGCTGCGCGCCAGATCGGTGGCGTTCACGTCCGTTTCCTCGGCCCAGCCCTTGGTCGCGACCCGGCCGCCGCGCGCGTCGATCCCGACCGCCACCTGCCCCGGAAACGCGCGCGCCGCCTCGCGCACCAGTGCGGGGTTCTCCACCGCCACCGTGCCCAGGATCACCCGCGCCAGGCCCTTGTCCAGCCACCGCTCGATCGTGGCCATGTCGCGGATACCGCCGCCCAGTTGCGCCGGCACGTCGCAGGCAGCCAGGATTTCCTCGACCGGGGCGGCGTTCACCGGCTCGCCTTCGAACGCGCCATTGAGGTCTACCAGGTGCAGCCATTCGCACCCCGCATCGACAAAGGCGCGCGCTTGCGCCGCCGGATTCTCGTTGAACACCGTGGCGCTGTCCATTTCGCCCTTGAGCAGGCGCACCGCCTGCCCGTCCTTCAGATCGATCGCGGGATAAAGGATCATCAGCCTTGCCTTTCGTCGTGGATGCCTGCCGTTTTGCACGGGGCGCGCGGAAATGCAACGCACCGCGCATCTGCGTCATGACCCGATGTAACGCTTGATCGGCGCGGCGTTCGGGGGGCAGGATGAACCCAACCGAAACGGAGGACACCCGCGATGAAGATCACCACGACACTCACCGCGCTGGCGCTATCATGGGGCGGCGCCGCGCTGGCCGATCCGGTGCACGGCACCTGGCGCACCGCGCCCGACGACAACGGCAACACCGGGCATATCCGCGTGCAGGATTGCGGCGATGCGATCTGCGGCACGCTGGTTCAGTCCTTCGATGCGCAGGGCGCGCCAATGGACTCGCCCAATACCGGCAAGCGCATCATCTGGGACATGAAGCCCAAGGGCGGCGGCGAATACGGCGGGGGCAAGATCTGGTCGCCCGACCGCGACAAGACCTACAACTCGAAAATGACGCTGAGCGGCGACACCCTATCGGTCGAGGGCTGCGTTCTGTTCATCTGCCGCGACGGCGGCACCTGGACGCGGGTGGAGTAAGGCAGGCGCGCGCCTGCCCGTGGGGTGGCGCCGCAACGGTTTGGCAACGCACCTTATCCCCGCCACGCACCTCCATCCTATCAATGGCAGTGCCACACCGCCAAAGCGCCAGCCCGCCGGGACGGGCGGGGGCATTTCGGCACAAGCCGCGCGCTGCCCCCTCAGGGCCGCC
>CAZOKA010000324.1:0-2952 GCA_964580265.1 uncultured Rhodobacterales bacterium
CGCAAGCTCGTGTCGCGCACGTCGCTGGCCTTCTCGCCAAAGATCGCGCGCAGCAGCTTTTCCTCGGGCGTCATCGGGCTTTCGCCTTTGGGGGTGATCTTGCCCACCAGGATGTCACCCGGCTCCACGTCGGCGCCAATATAGACGATGCCCGCCTCATCGAGGTTCCGCAGCGCCTCTTCGCCCACGTTGGGAATGTCTCGGGTGATCTCTTCCGGTCCCAGCTTGGTGTCGCGAGCCGCAACTTCGAATTCCTCGATGTGGATCGAAGTGAACACATCGTCGCGCGCAATACGCTCGGACAGCAGGATCGAATCTTCGTAGTTGTAGCCATTCCACGGCATGAACGCGGTGATCACGTTGCGACCCACAGCCAATTCGCCCATGTCCGTTGCCGGACCATCGGCGATGACCTCGTCCTTCAGCACGCTATCGCCCACCTTCACCAGCGGGCGCTGGTTGTAACAAGAGTTCTGGTTCGACCGCTGAAACTTGCGCAGACGGTAGATGTCCACACCCGGATCGCCCGGTTCCAGATCCTCGGTCGCACGCACGACGATACGCTGTGCATCCACCTGGTCGATGATGCCCGCGCGGCGCGCCATGATCACGGCCCCCGAGTCGCGAGCGACCGTACCCTCGATCCCGGTGCCGACAAGCGGTGCCTCGGTCTTCACCAACGGCAGCGCCTGCCGCATCATGTTCGCCCCCATAAGGGCGCGGTTGGCGTCGTCGTTCTCCAGGAACGGGATCAACGAGGCCGCAACCGAAACCAGCTGCTTGGGCGACACGTCGATCAGATCCACCTGGTCGATAGGGGCCAGCGTGTATTCGCCTGCCTGCCGGGTATTGACCATCTCGGCCACGAAACGCCCCTCGCCGTCCAGCTTGGCGTTGGCCTGCGCAACGGTGTGGCGGGCCTCTTCGGTGGCGGACATGTAGACCACCTCGTCGGACACCTTGCCGTCCTCGACGCGGCGATACGGGGTTTCGATGAACCCGTACTTGTTGACCCGAGCAAAGGTGGCCAAGGAGTTGATCAGACCGATGTTCTGACCTTCCGGCGTCTCGATCGGGCACATCCGGCCATAGTGGGTTGGGTGAACGTCGCGCACTTCGAACCCGGCGCGCTCGCGCGTCAGGCCGCCAGGCCCGAGCGCGGACAGACGCCGCTTGTGTGTCACTTCCGACAGCGGGTTGGTCTGGTCCATGAACTGCGAAAGCTGCGACGAGCCAAAGAATTCGCGCACTGCGGCCGCGGCGGGCTTGGCGTTGATCAGATCCTGCGGCATCACCGTATCGATCTCGACGGACGACATCCGCTCCTTGATCGCGCGCTCCATCCGCAACAGGCCGACGCGGTACTGGTTTTCCATCAACTCGCCGACCGAACGCACCCGGCGGTTGCCAAGGTGGTCGATGTCGTCAATGTCACCCTTGCCGTCGCGCAGCTCCATCAGGGCCTTGATGCAGGCCACGATATCTTCGCGGCGCAGCGTGCGCAGCGTATCGGGTGCGTCCAGCGCAAGGCGCATGTTCATCTTGACGCGACCCACGGCCGACAGATCGTACCGTTCCGAGTCGAAAAACAACGAATCGAACATCGTGCTGGCTGCCTCAACGGTGGGCGGCTCGCCTGGGCGCATCACGCGATAGATATCCATGAGCGCGGTTTCGCGGTTCATGTTCTTGTCCATCGCCATGGTGTTGCGCATGTATGGGCCAACAGTCACACCGTCGATGTCCAGCACCGGAATGTCCGTCACACCGGCATCCAGCAAGTCTTGCAACGTGCCGCCGCTGATCTCGCCGTCCTTGCCACGCTCCAGCGTCAGCTCGTCACCCGCCTCGACATAGATCGCGCCGGTTTCCTCGTCGATGATGTCGCGCGCCACGAACTTGCCCACGATGTTCTCGAACGGCACTAGCAGGTCAGTAACCTTGCCTTCGTCCTTGAGCTGCTTGACCGCGCGCGGCGTCACCTTCTTGCCTGCCTCGCAGATCACCTCGCCGGTGGCCGCATCGACCAGATCATAGGTCGGGCGCGTGCCGCGCACACGGTCGGGGAAGAACCTGGTGACCCAGCCCTTGCCCTTTTCCAGCTTGAAATCGACCGTGTCGTAATACGAATTCATGATCGTTTCCTGATCCATGCCCAAGGCATAGAGCAGCGTGGTCACAGGCAGCTTCCGGCGACGGTCGATCCGCGCGAACACGATATCCTTGGCGTCGAATTCGAAATCCAGCCACGAGCCACGATAGGGAATGATTCGGCAGGCGAACAGCAACTTGCCCGAGCTGTGCGTCTTACCCTTGTCATGGTCGAAGAAAACACCGGGGCTGCGGTGCATCTGGCTGACGATCACGCGCTCGGTGCCGTTCACCACGAAGGTGCCCGTCGGCGTCATGAGCGGCATGTCCCCCATGAACACGTCCTGCTCCTTGATGTCCTTGACCGACTTGTTGCCGGTGTCGTCATCCACGTCGAACACGATCAGGCGCAGCGTGACCTTCAACGGCGCGCTATATGTCATGTCGCGCTGCATGCACTCCTCGACATCGTATTTCGGCTTTTCCAACTCGTATTTCACGAATTCCAGCACGCTGGTCTCGTTGAAATCCTTGATCGGGAATACCGACTGGAACACGCCCTTGATGCCCTCGCCATCGGCCGGCTCGGCACCATCGCCCGAGTCCAGGAATAGCTCGTAAGACGATTTTTGAACCTCGATCAGGTTCGGCATGTCCAGCACTTCGCGGATCTTGCCGTAATATCTGCGCAAACGCTTCGTGCCGAGGAAACTGTTAGCCATGGTCGATGTCACCTTTCGTTTCTCATCGGTTGCGCATGTCGTCGGGCCCCGACATCGCACCCATCCGAAACAGGGCGTGCAGATCAATTCCCGGCCCTTGTCCCACCAAGAGCCTCCCGATCCGCGAACCGCGCCTTAG
>CAZOKA010000325.1:0-2936 GCA_964580265.1 uncultured Rhodobacterales bacterium
GACCGCGGCGGCATGGCTGAACGCCGTCAGACCGCTGTCTCCCGCGATCACAAGGCTGATCCACAAGACAGTTGTCAGCCCTGCATAAACAGGTGCCAACACAAGAGCCGTCCGCATGACCCGGTGCTGTGGATCGGCCCGGTCTGTTTGGCGCCAGTTGCTGTCATACTGAACCGGCTGCCCCGTCGCGGTCACCTCGAACCCGCCAAGGTTGAGAGGCCCCAGGATCGCGGCGGCGGACACCCACATCAACAGCCCTCCAAGCCATCCCACCAACGCCCGCCACAGATGCAACGTGGGGCTGAGGCGATCAGGATCGAACAGGACCGCGCCGGTTGTCGTCAGGCTCGATACCATTTCGAAATATGCGTTGAGAAAGCTTGTCGTCTGCAACGCCTCGTGGAACGGCACCGCCAACAACAGCGGAAGCACCGTAAATGCCGCCAGCAGAACCACCAAATTCTGCATGGTGCTGGATGAACGTAAGCGCCCGGACATCGCCACGACCACCATCGTCAGGATCAGAAGGCCAAGGGTGCCGGAATAGAAAAACGCGCGCGCCTCGGCATGGCTGGAGAGCGACAGCGCATGCAACGCAGGCACATACATCGCGAGCATGCCGATCCCGGCCAGGATCACGAACAACGGAAGCTTCACCAGCGCCGCCGCCATGACTAGAAGTAATCGATGGAGACCTGAAGCAGCCTCTCGACCTCAGGCACATCCGACGCCTTGGCAAACAGGGCGATCACGTCGCCCTCATCTATACGTGTCCCTCCGGTCGGGCGTATCACCTTGTCGCCCTTCAGAATGCCGCCGACAAGAACACCTTCTGGAAACTCGATATCGCGCACGCGGCGTCCCGCGATAGGCGAAGTGGAGAGAACCTCGGCCTCGATCACTTCCGCCTCGGCGTCACCAATGGAATACACACCACGCACCCGCCCGTGGCGGATATGGCGCAGGATGGAACTGACGGTGGTTGCACGCGGGTTGATATAGGCGTCGATCCCAAGCGGCCCCATCAGCGGCGTCAGTGTCGGATCATTGATCAACGCAACAGACATCGGGCACCCAACGGATTTCGCGCGCACGGCCGCCAGCAGGTTTGTCTTGTCGTCATCGGTCACGCACAACACCGCGTCGGCCCGCTCGATTCCCGCCTCGGACAAGAGGCCCACATCAAGCCCGTCACCATGCAAGACGATGGTCCGCTCCAGCGCGTCGGCCGCATGTTCCGCCTGACTGCGCGACATCTCGATCACCTTGGCGCGGATCTTGGAGCCTCGCTTTTCCAAGCCGCGCGCCACGGTCAGGCCGACATTTCCGCCGCCGATGATCACCACCCGCTCTTGCTTGCGCGGTGTCTTGCCGAATATCTCCAGTGTGCGGTTGATGTCCTCGTTCACCGCGAAGACATAGCACGCATCCCCCACGAACAACTGATCGCCCGGCTCCGGCGCGAAAAGGCGTCCATCACGCCTGACCCCTACCACCACCGCGCGTAACGTCGAAAACAGGTCGGTCAGTTGCCGCAGCGGCGTGTTCACCACCGGGCAATCCTCTTCGATGGTGATGCCCAGCAACTCCGCACGCCCGCCAAGGAAACTTTCGGTATCGAACGTGGCCGGCGAGGACAACCGCCGCATCGCGGCCTCTGCGACCTCTCGTTCGGGGCTGATCACCACGTCGATCGGCAGGTGATCGCGCCGATAAAGATCGGAATAGATCGCGTCCAGGTAGGACTGGCTGCGCAGCCGCGCGATCTTGCGCGGAATGGCGAAAACCGAATGCGCCACCTGGCAGGTCACCATGTTGACCTCGTCCGAATAGGTGGCCGCGATAATCATGTCGGCGTCGCGCGCGCCTGCGCTATCAAGGATATCGGGATAACTGGCGAACCCGGCAATGCCCTGAACATCCAGCGTATCGGAGGCGCGCCGCACCAGGTCGGGATTGTTATCCACAACGGTGACGTCGTTCTTTTCGCCGGATAGATGGCGGGCGATCTGCCAGCCAACCTGCCCGGCACCGCAGATGATCACTTTCATGGCTGCGCATCCTCGCTGTCAGGCCCTAGTGGATGGCAGAAGCCCCTGCCATGGTCAATCGCTTGTAACACCGCCGCACTCAGCCCTCGGCCTCGTTCTCGGCTTCGTCCACATGGGCGAACCGATGGCCGGACTTGGCCGTTGTCACGACGCCGAGCGACTTCAGCTTGCGGTGCAGTGCGCTGCGCTCCATGCCGACGAAATTGGCGGTGCGGCTGATATTCCCGCCGAACCGGTTGATCTGGGTCAGCAAGTATTCCCGCTCGAACGCTTCGCGTGCTTCGCGCAAGGGCAGCGTCGCCAACGCCCCCGACAACACGACGCGTTCATCATCGCTGCCCGCGCCTTCTTCTGGGGCCGGCAGCTCGCGCGCCTCGATCGCGCCGTTGCCTTCGCCAAGGATCAACACCCGCTCGATCAGATTGCGCAATTGCCGCACGTTGCCGGGCCAGACCATTGTCTGCATCAGCGCCACTGCCTCCTCGGAAATCTCGCGCAGGGGCAGACCTTGCGTGCGGTTGAACAACGCAACAAAATGCTCGGCCAGAAGGGGTATATCCTCGCGCCGGTCCTCAAGCGACGGCACCGCGATCGGCACCACGTTCAAGCGGTGATACAGTTCCTGCCGGAACTGCCCGGCCGCGATCTCGGCCTGCAAATCGCGATTTGTCGATGAGATCACCCGCAGATCCACGCGCACCTTGTCGGCGCCGCCGACACGCTGGAATTGCTGATCGACCAGCACGCGCAGGATCTTGGATTGGGTGCCAAGCGGCATGTCGGCTACCTCGTCGAAATAGATAACCCCGCCATGCGCCTGCTCCAACAGTCCCGGCTCAATCCCGCGTTCCGCGCCCTCGCGCCCGAACAGAACCTCTTCCATCC
>CAZOKA010000326.1:0-2927 GCA_964580265.1 uncultured Rhodobacterales bacterium
CCACCTCTTCCAGGCAATCGGCCAGCATCGCGCAGATCTCGGCGTCGGCGGCCATGTTGGCGCTGCCCACGGTATCGGCGTCGCACTGGTAGAACTGGCGGTAACGCCCCGGCCCGGGCTTTTCATTACGCCACACCGGCCCCATGGCATAGCGGCGATAGGGCGTGGGCAGACGCTCACGGTACTGGGCATAGACCCGCGCCAGCGGCGCCGTCAGGTCATAGCGCAGCGCCAGCCAATCGCCCTTGCCGCCCTCGTCATCCTCCTGCCAGGCGAACACCCCCTCGTTGGGGCGGTCCACGTCGGGCAGGAACTTGCCCAGCGCCTCAACCGTCTCGACCGCGCTGCTTTCCAGCGCGTCGAACCCGTAGCGATGGTAAACCCCCGCGATCTTGCGCAGCATCTGTTCGCGCTCGGTGACTTGCGCGCCGAAATAGTCGCGGAACCCCTTGGGCGTTTCCGCCTTGGGACGGGGGGCTTTTTTCTGCTTGGCCATGCTGCTGGTCCTTGCCGGTAAACTTGCGCCAGCCTCTACCGGAAGCGCGGTGCGGGGGCAAGACGGGCGCACGGGGCGCCCGCCTCGCGGCGAAAGCGATGGAACAGCCCTGTAATGCGACGCGGCTGGCAGCCAGTGCCGAAATCTTCAAAAGATTTCGGACCGATTTCTTTTGAAGAAATCGGCGTCTACCGCACCTTCAGCGTTGCCAGCCCGATCATCGCCAGGATCAACGCGATGATCCAGAACCGGATCACGATGGTCGATTCCGCCCAGCCCTTCTTCTCGTAGTGGTGATGGATCGGCGCCATCAGGAACACGCGCTTGCCGGTGCGCTTGAAATACAACACCTGGATGATCACGCTCAACGCCTCGACCACGAACAGCCCGCCAACGATCGCCAGGACGATCTCGTGCTTGGTGGCCACCGCGATCGCGCCCAGCGCGCCGCCCAGCGCCAGCGACCCGGTATCGCCCATGAACACCGCCGCCGGCGGCGCGTTGTACCACAGGAAACCCAGCCCCCCGCCGATCAGGCCGGCCACAAAGATCAGCAACTCGCCGGTGCCGGGCACGTAATGCACATCCAGGTATTCGGTGAAATCGACACGACCGACCGCGTAGGCGATCACGCCCAGCGTGGCACTGGCGATCATCACCGGCATGATCGCCAGCCCGTCCAGACCATCGGTCAGGTTCACGGCATTGGCCGACCCGACGATCACGATCATCGCGAAGGGCACGAAAAAGATGCCAAGATTGATCAGCGTGTTCTTGAACACCGGCAGCGCCAGTTGCGATTGCAGCTCGACAGGGTGATACTGCGCCGCCCAGTATCCCGCCACCGCCGCAACGACCAGGCCCAGGCCGAACCGCACGCGCCCCGGCACCCCGGCCGCGTTGTTGCGCGCCACCTTGGCATAATCATCGGCGAACCCGATCGCGCCAAAGGCCATGGTCACGAACAGCACCAGCCAGACATAGGCATTATCCAGCCGCGCCCACAGCAGCGTCGAGAACAGCAGCGCCCCCACGATCAGCAGCCCGCCCATCGTCGGCGTGCCCGCCTTGGTGAAATGCCCCTCGGGCCCGTCGCCCCGGATCGGCTGCCCCTTGCCCTGCCGCTTGCGCAGCACCCCGATCAGGGGCGGGCCAAAGATGAAACCGAACACCAGCGCCGTCATGAACGCGCCGCCGGCGCGGAATGTGATGTAGCGGAACAGGTTGAAGGCATCGCCACCGTCCGAAAACTCGGTCAACCAATAGAGCATCTAGTTCGCTTCCTTGTCTGAGTGACGGGTGCCATGGCCCAGTTTTCGGATCGCGTCAACGACAAGGCTCACGCGGCTGCCCTTGGACCCCTTGACCAGCACCACGTCGCCCGCATCGATCAGGTGATGCGCCCGCGCCGCCATCGCCTCGGCCTCGGCGGTCCACTCGCCGCGCTGCTCGGCAGACAGCTCGCGCCACAGCGCCCCCATGCGCGAGCCGACGCAATGCACCCTGTCCAACACCGCCACCTGCGGCAGCGCCGCCAGTTCGGCATGCAGGCGCGCCTCGTCCTCGCCCAGCTCCAGCATATCGCCCAGAATGGCAATCCGCCGCCCCCGCGAAACCCGCCCGGTATTGTCGCGCGGCGTCGCCGCCGCCAGCACCTCCAGCGCCGCCGCCATCGAGGCGGGGTTGGCGTTGAACGCATCATCGATCAAATCCAGCGTCAGATCCTCGTGCGCGGGGTCAAGCGCGATCCGTTCGCGCGCGCCCCGGCCCACCGGCGGCCGCCACGTTCCCAGGTCGGCAATCGCCAGCCCGATATCCAGGTCCAGCGCCGCAACCACCGCCAGCACCCCCATCGCGTTGACGGCGAAATGCCGCCCCGGCGCCAGCACCTTGAACAACAGCTCGGCATCGCCCGCGCGCCCCTGCGCCACGGTGACGTTGCCGCGCAACGTCACATCGGCAAGCGCGAAATCGTTATGCGATGCCTCGCCAAAATGCAGCATCCGCGCACCCGCGGCTTGCGCCGCCTGCTCCAGGATCGGCGTCACGTCCTGATCGCCGTTGATCACCGCCACGCCGCCAGGCTCCAGCCCCTCGAAAATCGCCGCCTTTTCGCGCGCGATATCGGCGATGCTGCCGAAGGCCTCCAGATGCGCGGCGGCGACGCAGGTGATCATCGCCACGTGCGGGCGCGCCATGCGCGACAGCGGCGCAATCTCGCCGGGGTGGTTCATGCCGATCTCGATCACGGCGAATTCCGCATCCGCCGGCAGGCGCGCAAGGGTCAGCGGCACACCCCAGTGGTTATTGTAGCTGGCCTCGGCGGCATGGGTGCGCCCCTGCCCCGCCAGAACCGCGCGCAGCATCTCCTTGGTCGATGTCTTGCCGACCGATCCGGTCACCGCGATCACGCGCGCCGCGCTGCGCGCCC
>CAZOKA010000327.1:0-2925 GCA_964580265.1 uncultured Rhodobacterales bacterium
CCCTCCTGGATCTCTGACAAGACCGTGAGCAGGCCTTTCCGAATGGCCTCGGCATCGCTATCAGTGATGATGCCCTGAGCCGCCAACATCGCGGCATGGGCGCGCGACCCGGCAACATCCTGCGCCGCCATGCGCCGGTCGAACCCGATTGAGGCATTGATCGCCTCCATGATCGCGTCAGGCCCGGAGGCAAAACGGCCACCCCACATTTGGTTCGAACTTGTGTCTGTCATCGAGATCATCCTGGAGGAAACATGAAACTGTCCTTGTCAGCGCTGGTTTATACGGCGATCGGTCTTGGCGCAATTGCAGCTGCAGCAATTGTAGTGCTGCAAGGCCCCGCCAGTGCGCCCGGTGATATAGATCGCGCAACGCTCAAGTCCCTGAAAACGGGCGACATGAAAAAGCTCGTCATACACGAAACTCCGCGCAGTGTGTCAAGGGCCGCATTTACCGACGAGGATGGCGAACAGAAGCATTTGTCGGATTATGTGGGCAAGCATGTCGTCCTGAATTTCTGGGCCACTTGGTGCGCGCCTTGCCGCAAGGAAATGCCCACGCTGAGCGCCCTGCAAGAGAGCATGGGAGGCGCAAATCTAGCCGTCGTGACATTAGCAACGGGCCGCAACCCGCCGCCGGCGATGAAGGCATTTTTCGATGAGATCGGGATCAATAATCTGCCCCTGCATCGCGACCCGCAACAAACGATTGCCCGCGACATGGATATCCTTGGCCTACCGATCACCGTGATCATTGATCCCCAGGGGCGGGAGATCGCACGCTTGAAAGGCGAGGCTGATTGGAATTCAGACAGCGCGCGCGCGATCCTGTCCGCCATGATTGAACACTATGCCAGTGGATAAGCCATCATGAACGAAATCGGACGCCCCACTTTGAGGCGCCCGATTGTTATGTTTTCTATGGCCCGGCCTGCTACCAAAACTGTTCAGAGGCACCGGGCGCGCGTTCGATTGACCCGTCGGACCGGCGAACGCTCGTCAGTTTGCCTCAGAGCAAACCTTCGCGCTGCGCTTTCTTACGTGCCAGCTTGCGAGCCCGGCGAATCGCCTCGGCCTTTTCGCGCGCTTTCTTGACGGAGGGTTTCTCGAAATGTTGCTTGAGCTTCATTTCACGAAAAACGCCTTCGCGCTGAAGTTTCTTCTTCAGGGCACGCAACGCCTGATCGACGTTGTTATCACGAACACTAACCTGCATGTGGTTTTCACCACCTTTCTAAGTTGGATTTGCAAGATTGCAGGAGGTGGCGATATAGCAACCCGCACACTAAATGTCTAGGGTAGGCGAAACAAAAGAAACCGGAGCGAACCAAGATGACGGAAACCAAGGAAAAACTCTTGGACGCTGCGTTAATGCATGTGCCTTTTGATGGATGGACAGAAGCTACATTTTGCGCAGCAGTGGCAGACACTGGTACGGACCTGGGGGTCGCGCGCACACTTTTCCCGCGGGGTGGTGTGGATATGGCATTGGCCTACCACCGGCGCGGGGACGAGCTGATGGTAGAGCGCCTGACCACCACTGATTTGCAGGATATGCGCTTTCGTGATCGCATCGCATTTGCCGTGCGTGTGCGAATAGAAGCTGCGGACGACAAGGAGGCTGTACGCCGAGGCAGCGCGCTGTTTGCCCTGCCGCAATACGCACCGGATGGTGCCCGCGCAATCTGGAACACATGCGATCTGATCTGGACAACGCTTGGGGACGGATCGGAAGATTTCAACTGGTACTCCAAACGCGCAACGCTGAGCGGAGTCTATTCCGCAACCGTCCTGTTTTGGCTGGGTGATGATTCGCCCGACAGTAAAGCAACATGGGAATTCCTTGACCGCCGGATCGAAAACGTCATGTCGATCGAGAAATTCAAAGGAAAGTTTCGCGACTCCGCGTTTGGGCGAACAATTGGAAAAGGCGCTTTTGCACTGCTTGACCGCATCCGCGCCCCGGATCAAACCTTACGTCGAAATATGCCGGGATCGACCCGGCACTGACCGATCGGGAGGGAACGACATGGCAGTCGGCAAGGAAATCTGGACTTGGTATGAGGGCCGTTGGCATGAGGGTAACGCGCCGATCATCGGCGCGGCGGATCATGTCGCATGGCTCGGAAGTCAGGTTTTCGACGGAGCGCGACAATTCGAAGGTGTTCGCCCCGACCTGCCACTTCACAGTGAGCGGATCATTAATTCGGCGCGTGCCATGGGCATGACACCGCCCGTTGACGCCAATACAGTGCAGGGGCTTATGGAAGAGGGCTGCAAGAAATTCGCGCCCGGTGCAGCGTTGTATCTACGTCCGATGATGTGGTCACGCGAAGGCACACCAGGCATTATCGACATTGACCCGGAAAGCACCGGCTTTGCAGTGTGCATCGAAACCTTGCCCATGCCGGAACCCGGCGACTACTCACTGACGGTATCTCCCTATTGTCGCCCTCGCCCAGACATGGCACTGACCGAGGCGAAGGCAGGGTCACTTTATGCCAACAACGGACGCATAATGGCTGATGCGCGTGCGCGCGGGTTTCACAACGCCTTGTCATTGGATATCGAAGGGCACGTGGCCGAAACCGCCTCAACCAACGTCTTCCTGGTGCGCGACGGTGAAGTCTGGACGCCAGTACCCAATGGCATGTTCCTGAACGGTTTGACCCGCCAGCGTGTCATCGCACTTTTGCGCGATGATGGCATTCCCGTGCACGAAACCAGCCTTACGGTCGATGATTTCCGCACTGCCGACGAAATATTTGCGACCGGCAACATCGCCAAGGTCATGCCAGTGGCGCGACTGGAAGATCGCACGTTGCCCCCGGGACCAATTGCGACCCGCGCGCGGCAGCTCTACTGGGACTATGCCCACAGTACGTGACCGCTCAAGCAACTACGCAGGAGCCGCCGCAACATGCCG
>CAZOKA010000328.1:0-2902 GCA_964580265.1 uncultured Rhodobacterales bacterium
ACCGGTCGCCGCGGCAATCGGCGCGCTTGGTCACGAAGTTGTAGATGCCGCCCTTGCCGTCCTCGTCGCCGGGGAACCAGTTCTGAACGGTGGAATATTTCACCTCGGCGTCTTCCTCGGCGATGATCTCGACCACGGCGGCGTGCAACTGCGTCTCGTCGCGCTTGGGCGCCGTGCACCCCTCAAGGTAGCTGACGTAGGAACCCTTGTCGGCGATGATCAGCGTGCGCTCGAACTGGCCTGTATTCTCGGCGTTGATGCGGAAATAGGTGCTCAGCTCCATCGGGCAGCGCACGCCCGGCGGCACGTAGACGAACGAGCCGTCTGAAAATACGGCGGAGTTCAGCGTAGCATAGAAGTTGTCACTGACCGGAACGACCGAGCCGAGGTATTTCCTGACCAGCTCGGGATGCTCGCGGATCGCCTCGGAGATCGAGCAGAAGATGACGCCGGCCTTTTTCAGCTCTGCCTGGAAGGTGGTCCCGACAGAGACGGAATCGAACACCGCATCGACGGCGACGCGGCGCTCGCCCTGGCGGCCTTCGCCAGCACCGCCAGCATCGGCGGGCACGGCCTCTTCGGCGCCTTCGACACCGGCAAGGATCATCTGCTCTTTCAGCGGAATACCCAGTTTCGCGTAGGTTTCCAGCAGCTTGGGGTCCACCTCGTCAAGCGACTTCGGCTTGATCTCCATGCTTTTGGGGCGGGCATAGTAATACTGATTCTGGAAATCGATCTTGGGATAGTTCACCATCGCCCAGGTCGGCTCTTCCTTTTGCAGCCAGCGCTCGTAGGCAGACAGACGCCATTCGGTCATCCATTCGGGCTCGTCGTTCTTGCTGGAAATCAGCCGCACGATATCGGTGTTCAGGCCCAGCGGGGCATAATCCATCTCGATATCGGTTTCCCAGCCGTACTTGTAGGCGCCGCCTACTTCGCGCACGGCATCGACCGTTTCCTGATCAACGCCTTCCTTGACGTCTTCACCCTTGTCCAATGCAGCCATGTCCATCTCCTGTTCGCGTCTTCACGCCACGCGGGCGCTGAATTTCCTGCGTTTCGCCAGCCAGCTTTCGGCAAAGCGCAACACGTCCTCTTCGCTCGTTTGCGGGCCGAGCGAGACGCGGATCGCACCGCTGGCCACGTCATCTTTGTATCCCATGGCGCGCAACACGCGGCTGGCGCGAATCTTGCCCGACGAGCAGGCACTGCCAGCCGATATCGCAAAGCCCGCCAAATCCATTTGCATCACCTGCGTTTCGCCTTTCCAGCCGGGCGTGGCAATGCAACTGGTGTTGGGCAAGCGTTGCGCCCCTTTCCCGACGAAAATAGTCTCTTTTTCAGCAGCCTCAATGGCTTTCTCTAGAATATTTCTAAATTCTGCCACCCGATCCCACACACCATCGGCCAGATCGCGCGCAGCGGCCTCGGCGGCGGCGCCGAAACCCGCGATCGCGGCAACGTTCTCGGTGCCGGCGCGGCGGCCCATTTCCTGCCCCCCGCCCCTGAGATGCGGCGCAATGTCAGTGCCCCGGCGTACCACCAGCGCGCCGATTCCCTTTGGCCCGCCCAGCTTGTGCGCGGAAATCAGGCCCATACGACAGCCCGACCAGTTGAAGGCGAAAGGCAGCTTGCCAAACGCCTGCGTCATATCGCTCAGCTCCAGGTCCTCGGGCAAATCCTGAACCACGCCAGTTTCGGAATTGGCAAGTTGCAGGACCGATGCGCCGGGCGTTTCCACGCGCACGCGGCCGTCCCCGTCCACCGGCAGATCGTCAGCCGTCCAGGCCGCGACCGCATCATGTTCGATGGCCGCGCCGTGCAGGCCGCGCCCCGCCAGCGCCAGCGCCGCCGCCTCTGTCGCGCCGGAGGTGAAGATGATATCGGCCCCGTCCGCGCCAAGCGCGGTGGCCACCTGCGCGCGGGCCTTTTCCACCGCCGCGCGCGCGGCGCGCCCTTCGGCATGCACGCTGGACGGGTTCCCCACCAGGTCAAACGCCGCGATCATCGCATCGCGGGCCTCGGGCCGCAGGGGCGCCGTGGCGTTATGATCCAGGTAGGTGCGCGGTTTCATGTCTCGTCCACCACCGAAAACAGCGTGGGCACCGCCGGGCACGGCGCCAGTTCATTGTTCACCACGTCCGACAGGCGGGTCTGGTGCAGGAAGACGTAGACCTGTGCGCTCAGCCCCTCCCACAGGCGATTGGTGACCGATTGCGCCTTGCTGCCCGACACCCCGCCGGACGCGCCCGCGCCGGTATGCATCGCATCGACGGTTTCATCCACCGCCGACAGCACCTCGACCACGCGGATATCGGTCATCGGCCGCGCCAGCCGGTAGCCACCGCCGGGTCCGCGCACGGATTCGACCAGCCCGCCGCGCCGCAGTTTGACGAAAAGCTGCTCAAGATATGGAAGCGAGACGTTCTGCCGCCGCGAAATTTCTCCCAGGCTGACCAGTTCACCCTCGGGTTGCAAGGCAATATCCACCAACGCCACCATCGCATACCGGCCCTTCGTGCTAAGTTTCATGGGTTCTCTCCCCTACACATTGACCTTGGGCGACGCAGGCCTTATCTCGCGATAACTCCGACGGAAATTCTACCGCCGGATTTGAATCGTTCTAAGGTGCTTGATCAAAGTCGTCAAGAAATGAGCAGCACCCCGATCAGGAGACCGCGACGCACATGCCCGAGGTTATTTTTCCCGGCCCCGAAGGCCGTCTAGAAGGCCGGTATCATCCTCAAAAGGAACGTGACGCCCCGATCGCGATCGTCTTGCACCCGCATCCGCAATTCGGCGGCACGATGAACAACAAGGTCGTTTATAACCTTCACTACGCTTTCTACAACATGGGCTTTACCGTGCTGCGATTCAATTTCCGCGGCGTGGGGCGCAGCCA
>CAZOKA010000329.1:0-2886 GCA_964580265.1 uncultured Rhodobacterales bacterium
ACAGCAGCCCGGCGTGGCGCAGGCCGCTATCCACCAAGTCGCGGGTCTCGGGGCTGAGCTCGACCAGCGGCAGGCGTACTTCGGCGCTGCACAGGCCAAGGCGCGACATTGCGTATTTCACGCCCACCAAACCCGGTTCGGTGAACACGGCGTCATGCAGCGGCATCAGCCGATCGAGCAGCTCCAGCGCCTTGGCGTAGTCGCCGGCCAGTGTGGCGGCCTGGAACTCGGCGCACAGGCGCGGCGCGACATTGGCGGTGACGGAAATGCAGCCCACCCCGCCATGCGCGTTGAAGCCAAGAGCGGTGGCATCCTCGCCCGACAACTGGATGAAATCGGTGCCACAGGTGATGCGGGTGCGCGGCACGCGGGCCAGATCGCCGGTGGCGTCCTTGACGCCGACGATGCGCGGCAGCTTTGCCAGCTCACCCATGGTCTTGGGGCTCATGTCGATGACCGAGCGGCCAGGAATGTTGTAGATGATGATCGGCAGGGTGCACGAATCGTGCACCGCCTTGAAATGTGCATACAGCCCGCCCTGCGTGGGCTTGTTGTAATAGGGCGTGACCACCAGCGCCGCATCGGCGCCCACTTCTTCGGCGTGGCGGATCAGGCGGATACCCTCATGCGTGCTGTTCGATCCCGCGCCGGCGATTACCGGGATGCGTCCCGCGGCGGCCTTGACCACCTCTTCGATGACATGTTCGTGCTCCCGGTGGCTCAGCGTCGGGCTTTCGCCCGTGGTGCCGACAGGCACAAGGCCGGATGATCCTTCGGCAACGTGCCAGTCCACGAGTTTGCGAAGCGTCTCCAGATCCAGTTCGCCGTTCTTGAACGGCGTCACCAGGGCAGGAATGGACCCTTTGAACATGACACGCTCCTTCGCTTCTTATTGGTGGCGGGGGAATTCCCGGCCGCGTTGTGATGCGCGCACCCTAACCGCGGCTTGATCCACTGCCAAGTTCGTGAATTGCCCCGCGCGCGGTGCGCATTTAAGCTGCGGTTGTCTATCCCCTGCAGGATCGGAAAGGCAAGCCGCATGCGCCTAATTTCATTGTTCCTTGCTGCGGCGCTTGCCGTCGCCGCGCCCGCTGTTCAGGCCAAGGAAGGGCCGCGCCCCCTGTCCAGTGCGCTGGGAATGGCGAAATCGGGGAATTGGGAGATGGCGGCGCAGCTCGCGCGCCGTGCAGGGCCGGCTGCCGAGCCGCTGATCGAATGGGTGCGCCTGCGCGACGGGGCCGGCACACTGCGCGAGGCGTTGGTGTTTCTTGACGCGCATGGCGATTGGCCGGGGCTTGGCCTGATCCGCCTGCGGGCCGAGGGAATGTTGGATGGGGCCGAGGATGCCGATATCCTGCGGTTGTTCGCGGGCGGCAACCGCCCCCGAACCGGGGCGGGGGCGCTGGCCCATGCGCGCGCGCTGCGGGCGGCGGGGCGGATGGGTGATGCACAGGCCGGGCTGGTGCTGGCGTGGCGCACGCTGGACATGACGGTAGAGGATCAGCAGGCGGTGCTGTCCGCTTATGATGAGCTGCTTTCACCGCATCACGCGGCGCGGGCGGATATGCTGCTTTGGCAGGGCGAGGCCGAGCAGGCGCAGGCGCTGCTGCCGCTGTTGCCAGACGGATGGCAAGCCCTGGCGCAGGCGCGGCTGGCGCTGCGCGCGGATCGCCCCGGTGTGGATGACCTGATCGCGGCGGTGCCTGATGGTCTGGCAGATGATCCGGGGTTGGCGCATGAGCGATTCCTGTGGCGCATCCGCAAGGGCCGCAGTGACGATGCCATCGCGCTTTTGCTGGAACGCAGCGAAAGCGCCGAAGCATTGGGCAAACCGGAACGCTGGGCGGGGTGGCGGCGGTGGCTGGCGCGCACGCGCATGCGCGAGGGGCAGGGCCGCGCGGCCTATGATATTGCCAGCGCACATCACTTGAGCGAGGGCGCGAACTTCGCCGATCTGGAGTGGTTGTCGGGGTATCTCGCGCTGCGCTATCTTGATGATGCCGATCTTGCGGTGTCTCACTTCGAACGGTTCAGGGATGCGGTCGGTACGCCGATTTCGTTGGGTCGGGCCGGCTATTGGCTGGGCCGGGCGCACCGGGCGCGCGGGGATGACGACGCCGCGCGCGCCGCCTTTGCCCTCGGGGCCGCGCATCAAACCAGCTTCTACGGTCTTCTGGCGGCCGAGGCGGCCGGTCTGCCACCCGATCCGGCGCTTGCAGGCAACGAGGCGTTTGCGCCCTGGCGAGAGGCCGAATTCACCCGCGCGCCCATGTTTCGGATCGGTCTGCTGGCGATGAACGCGGGTGAGGTGTCGCTCGCAGAGCGATTCCTGCTGCATCTGGCCGATGGGTTCGATCGGACCGATCTGGGCAAGATGGGCGCAATGGCGATCGAGCTGGATCAGCCGCACCTTGCCGTGATGATCGGCAAGCTGGCGGCGGGACGTGGCATTATCCTGCCGGGGCCGTACTATGCTTTGCATCCCATGCAAGAGATGGACCTGCCGGTGCCGATGGAAATGGCCCTGGCGATTGCCCGCCGTGAAAGCGAGTTCGACCATCGCGTCGCCAGTGGCGCCGGGGCGTTGGGCCTGATGCAACTGCTGCCCGGCACGGCATCGGACATGGCGCGCGCGCTGGGCCGGTCCGATCATGACGCGCGCCGCGTGCTGGACGACTGGCGCTATAATGCCCGGCTGGGTAGTGCCTATCTCGCGCGGCTCGGGTGGAAATTCGGCGGTAACGTGGTGATGGTGTCGGCGGCCTATAACGCCGGCCCAACGCGCCCGTCCCGATGGATGGAAAGAAACGGCGATCCGCGCGAGGGCGGCATGGACGTGATCGACTGGATCGAACACATCCCGTTCCGCGAGACGCGCAATTACGT
>CAZOKA010000330.1:0-2878 GCA_964580265.1 uncultured Rhodobacterales bacterium
ACGGCTCTGCCCGAACCAGTTGAACGGGTTCAGGCGCGACTCGCGCACACTGCCGCAGGCCGAAAGCGTCAGCGCGGCAATCACAAGCAACGTAAATGTTCTTCGCATGGCGATCCGCCCCTGTTTGCGCTTCGGTCCCTACTTATCACGCCGGACGGGGCAGGACGCAAGGGGGCAGGGCTGGACCTTTGGGCGCTGTGCGCCTACCTCGGGGGAAAGGAAAAGAGGGGGCCGCAGATGGCTACGCAGGCATTCGAGGATATCGTCGAGGATTTCGAGTTTCTGGACGATTGGGAAGATCGCTATCGCTACGTGATCGAGAAGGGCAAGGAGATGCCCCCCCTCGATCCGGCGCTTCGCGTACCTGCGACCAAGGTCGAGGGCTGCGCCAGCCAGGTTTGGCTGCATCCGACGATCGAGGCCGGCACATTCCGCTTTGACGGCGAAAGCGACGCGATGATCGTGCGTGGCCTGATCGCGGTGTTGCGCGCGCTCTATAACGGTGTTCCCGTGGCCGAAGTGGCGCAGGTCGATGCGCCGGCGGAACTGTCGCGCCTGGGTCTTAACGAGCACCTGTCGGCGCAGCGATCGAACGGGCTGCGCGCGATGGTCGAACGGATCAGGTCGGTCGCGGCGCAAGCAGCCTGACAAGCGTACGAAACGTACATTTCGCGCCGTCAATTGTCATTTCCGCGGGGTCTTGCGAAGATGTTGATCAGGCGCGCGTTGCCACCGCATCCAGCGTCGACTCCAGGTCGCCGTATCCGGTCTTGCGCCGCTCGAACCTCAGCCCCAGCCGCTCCGCACAGTGACGGGCCTTTTCCGTCAGGGCGGGATCGTCGGTCTGGGCTTGGTAAACCAGCTTTTCGTAATTGCCGAAATACATGTCCCGCAATTCCGGGTGCCGGTCCAGCCCCAGGGGCTTGATCACGAAGGCATCAAACTGGCGCACCAGGAAGTCGGTCAGGTAGAACGCCGTTGCCTCGTCATGCGCGGCAAAGGTCGTGTTACCCTCCAGGAAGCTGTAACAATGCGGCCCCTTGATCATTTCGACGCCCAGCTCGTCGCAGGTGGCAGCCAGCATTCCGCCGGTGCCGCAATCGGCGTAAGCTACGAAAATCGTGTCATAATTATCGCGATGGCGGGTTACCATATCGCGCACGGCAGGGGGGATGCGATCGGGATGATTGTGCAAGATCGCTGGCAGGCAGGCCAGGTCCATATGGGTCCAGCCATTGGCGGTCTTGAGGTCGATGATCTCGCGCGCCAACGCCCCGCAAGCCACCACCAGTATGCGGCCGCGCCGGGATGGGGGCAGGCCTTCGGATGTCAGGGTGGTGTCACTGGGTAGGGTCATGGGGCCTCGTGTCGCCTACCGGGCAGGTTCCGCGCCCTGCAAAGGCGCTCTACCCTGCCCGGTGGGTCGTTATAAGGCGCCGGTTGCGACGCCCTGATTGTGCTTGCGCGAGACATAGTCCTTTGCCATTTCGACCGCCACGGCCGCGTCGCGGCAATAACCATCGGCGCCGATCGCCTTGCCGAATTCCTCGTTCAGTGGCGCACCGCCGACAAGAACCACGTAATCGTCGCGCAGGCCTTTTTCCACCATCGAGTCGATGACCACTTTCATGTAGGGCATCGTGGTGGTCAAAAGAGCCGACATGCCTAGGATATCGGGTTGCTCAGCTTCCAGCGCCTCGAGATAGTTCTCGACCGGGTTGTTGATGCCCAGATCGACCACCTCGAACCCGGCGCCTTCCATCATCATCGAAACAAGGTTCTTGCCGATGTCGTGGATGTCGCCCTTGACGGTGCCGATCACCATCTTGCCCATCCGCGGCGCGCCGGTTTCGGCCAGCAGCGGCTTGAGGATGAACATTCCGCCCTTCATCGCGTTGGCGGCCAGCAGCACCTCGGGGACAAAAAGGATGCCATCGCGGAAGTCCTTACCGACGATGGTCATGCCGCCTACAAGGGCTTCGGTCAGGATCTTGTAGGGGGCCCAACCGCGTTCCAGCAGGATGTTCACACCTTCCTCGATCTCTTCGCGCAGGCCGTCGTAGAGGTCATCGAACATCTGTTGAACGAGTTCATCGTCGTCCAGTTCGGAAAGAATCAGCTCGTCTTCGTCATCCGACATGGGGATATCCCTTGATTGGGGCGCGTCCGTGCGCGTAGTTTACCTATCTTCTGCTTTGGCCATTTTGTCGCAATTGCACTGTTCGGATTGCGACATGCACGCAGCCGCAACCGACCTATGGCGACAAATGCCACTCACGAAGGGTCAACTTTGTTTGTTTTGGGTCGGTGCGTGCGGTTCAGCCGCGCCGCCGCCGCGATGAACGTCGCGGTGTGGGGGCTGATGCCTCGTCGCCGGTCCCATCGGTTGTGGACGAGAAACCGCCTAGCGCGTCGGTGATCTGATCCAGCGTCGGACGCGGGCCGCGCGGGCGGGTCTCTAGTGCGTCGCGCATTTTTTCCAGGTGTTCGGGCATGGTGCCACAGCACCCGCCGATGATGGTAGCGCCACAATCACGCGCCATTACCGCATAATCGGCCATGAGCGCGGGGGTTCCGTCGTAGTGGATGTGCCCCTCGTGATACTTGGGGATACCTGCGTTGCCCTTGGCGATGATCGGGCGTTCCGAGCCTTGCGCGACAAAGCCCAGTACCGTGCGCAGCAGATCCGACGCGCCGGTGCCGCAATTGGCCCCGTAGGCCAGCGGCGGGTTGTCCAGCCCTTCGACCATCGCAACCATGTCGGCGCTGGTCACGCCCATCATGGTGCGCCCGGCGGTGTCAAAGCTCATGGTGCCACACCAGGGCATCCCGGCCAGGCCGAACGCCTCGGCGGCGGCGCGGTATTCCTCGGGGGCGG
>CAZOKA010000331.1:0-2861 GCA_964580265.1 uncultured Rhodobacterales bacterium
ATTGCGCTGGCCGCCGACGTTGTGATCGCCAGCGAAAGCGCCTATTTCCTGCAGGCGTTTACGCGGATCGGCCTGATCCCGGATGCGGGCGGCACCTATTGGCTGACGCGGAACATGGGCAGTGCCAAGGCCATGGGCGCGGCCCTGTTCGCCGACAAGATCAGCGCCCGGCAGGCCGACGATTGGGGCATGATCTGGGAAGCGGTGCCGGATGCCGAGTTCGACGCGGTCTGGCGGGCGCGGGCCGCGCACCTGGCGAAGGGTCCGACGCTGGCCTATGGGCATGTCAAGCAGGCGATCCGCGGCAGTTGGGACAACAGCCTTGACGATCAACTGGCGCTGGAGGGGCGCGCGCAGGGCGCCTGCGGCCAAAGCCGGGATTTCAAGGAAGGCGTGCTGGCTTTTCTGGAAAAGCGCCCTCCGAAATACGAGGGGCGCTGACCCGGCCAAGACTCATCCAATTGTGCGCCTGCGGCGCGCTTTATCGAGGGTGCAGGGGGCTCTGCCCCCTGATCGCCTTGTCGGCGATCACCCCCGGAGTATTTTCGGCAAGATGAACTGCGCCGGGGTTTGGCCCCGGCGCGTGGTGACATGACTTGCCGCCTCAGCGGTTTTCGACATTCACGTAGTCGCGCTGCAATTCGCCGAGATAGAGTTGCCGGGGGCGGCCGATCTTCATTTGCGGATCGGCGATCTGCTCTTTCCACTGGCTGACCCAGCCGACGGTGCGCGCGAGCGCGAAGATCGGCGTGAACATCGAGGTGGGGAAGCCCATGGCTTCTAGGATGATGCCCGAGTAGAAATCGACGTTCGGGAACAGCTTTTTCTCGATGAAGTAGTCATCGTTCAGGGCGATGCTTTCCAGCTCCTTGGCGATCTTGAGCAGTTCGTTATCCTCGACACCCATCAACTCGAGCACCTCGTCGGCGGACTGCTTGAGCACCTTGGCGCGCGGATCGGTGTTCTTGTAGACGCGGTGGCCGAACCCCATCAGGCGGAACGGATCGTTCTTGTCCTTGGCGCGTTCAATGAACTCGGGGATGCGATCGACGCTGCCGATTTCCTTGAGCATTTCAAGGCAGGCCTGGTTGGCGCCGCCATGCGCCGGCCCCCACAGGCAGGCGATGCCGGCCGCGATGCAGGCGAAGGGGTTGGCGCCCGAACTGGATGCCAGGCGCACCGTCGAGGTCGAGGCGTTCTGTTCGTGATCGGCGTGCAGGGTAAAGATGCGATCCATGGCGCGGGCCAGGATCGGATCGACCTCGTAGGTTTGCGCCGGCACGGAAAAGCACATGTGCAGGAAGTTGGCCGCGTAATCCAGGTCGTTGCGCGGATACACGAAGGGCTGCCCGATGGAATACTTGTAGGCCATCGCGGCGATCGTCGGCATCTTGGCGATCAGGCGGATCGAGGCGACCTCGCGCTGCCAGGGGTCGCTGACATCGGTGCTGTCGTGGTAGAAGGCCGACATCGCACCAACCACGCCGACCATCGTCGCCATCGGGTGCGCATCGCGCCGAAAACCGCGGAAGAAGTTGTGCATCTGCTCGTGGATCATCGTGTGATGAGTCACGCGATGTTCGAAATCCTCGATCTGCGCCGCCGTGGGCAGTTCACCGTATAGCAACAGGTAGCACACTTCGAGGAAGTGGGATTTCTCAGCCAGCTGGTCGATCGGGTAGCCGCGATGCAGCAACACGCCGGCATCGCCGTCGATATAGGTGATGGTGCTGTCGCAGCTTGCCGTCGAGGTGAAGCCGGGATCATAAGTGAACACCCCGGCCTGCGCATAGAGCTTGCGGATGTCTATTACCTCGGGCCCATCGGAGGGGGCGAACATCGGCAGGTCAACCTGCGTTCCGTCGAAACTCAGGGTGGCGGATTTTGTTGATTCTGGCATGCGAATTCCCTCTCACTGGCCACATGCGCGGATCGCATGGGGTACGCGTTATCGTGCACGAGCGGCACGGGTGGTAGTGTCGCGTCCGGGCGCATCGCTTGCGATGCGTCTGAACGCCGGCATTCCTTGTGCGCTGCGCCCCGATCAGGCGGCCGCGTCGGTCAGGCGGGCGATGGTTTCATCCCGGCCGAGGACCAGCATCATGTCAAAGACGCTCGGGGTTGCGCTCCGCCCGGCCAGCGCCGCACGCATGGGGGCGGCCAGTTGTCCGAATTTCATACCCTTGTCGTCGGCGAACGCGTTTGCGGCAGCTTCGAGGTCTTCGCGCGTCCAGTTAGCATTTCGCATCTGCGGCGTCAATTCCCCCAGTATACCACGGGATACTGAATCGAGGGATTTCAGAGCTTTCTCGTCTGGTTCAATTGGTCTATCGGACGTGACAAATGTAGCCTTTTCAAGGAGTTCAGGAAAGGTTTTTGCACGTTCCTTCAGGTATGGCATGGCACGCTTCATCAGGTCTGCCTTGGCGTCATCCAGGGGCGGTTGACCGACGCTGCGCAGGTAATCCTGCAATTCATGCAGCAGCGCAGCATTGGTCATGGCGGCCATGTGCTGCCCGCACAGGTTGCCCAGTTTCTTGAAGTCAAAGCGTGCCGGAGATTTGCCAATTCCGTCAAGTCCGAACCAGTTTTTTGCTTGCTCGTCGGTAAAGAACTCGTCGTCGCCGTGGCTCCAGCCAAGGCGCGCGAGGTAGTTGCGCATGCCTGCCGCCGGGTATCCCATGCGCTGGTATTCATCGACGCCAAGCGCGCCGTGCCGTTTGCTGAGTTTCTTGCCGTCGGGGCCGTGGATAAGCGGGATATGCGCCCAGACGGGCACATCCCATTCCATGGCCTGGTAGATCATCATCTGCCGCGCGGCGTTGTTGAGGTGATCGTCGCCGCGGATCACGTGGGTCACG
>CAZOKA010000332.1:0-2834 GCA_964580265.1 uncultured Rhodobacterales bacterium
GCCGAGGACAACCGCACCAACCAGCTTGTCTTCAGCAAGATGGTCAAATCGCTCGATATCGAACTGCGCTTCGCCGGGAACGGCGAAGAGGCTGTGGAACTATTTCAGGGCTATGCACCCGATTTGATATTCATGGATATCTCGATGCCGCGAATGGACGGCAAACAGGCCACTGCCGAAATCAGGCGGATCGAGGCGGATCAAGGCAGTCATGTCCCCATCGTTGCGCTGACCGCACACGCCGTGGAAGGCGACAGGGATTCGATCCTGGCTGCCGGTCTGGATGCCTACCTGACCAAACCGCTGAAGAAGGGTGCGATCATGGATGCCATCGCCTCACACGCCCCCGCTGATGCCGCCCCTCCTATTGCACCGGCTGGAAAGCATGCTCAAACCGCATCGCCGGAGCGGATGAAAGCCATTTTATCGCCCTCTGACAGATCGGGCTGATACCGATATCCGCCGGTGTCGAAATCGCGCAGCGCCCTTGGGTCGGTCAGGCGGTTCTGGATGATGAACCGCGCCATCGCGCCGCGCGCGCGCTTGGCGTAGAAGCTGACGATTTTCGGCGTGCCGTTCTTTTCCTCCATGAACACCGGGGTTATCACCCGCAAGTTCAACGCATCTGCCCGCACCGCGCCGAAATATTCCTGGCTGGCGCAATTGACCAATATGTCGGCGCCAACCGCGGCAGCCTGATCATTGAGCGCATGCGCGATGCGATCGCCCCAATACTCATATAGCGTCTTGCCATGATCGGTCTTCAGGCGGCTGCCCATTTCAAGGCGGTATGGCTCGATCTCGTCAAGCGGGCGCAGCACCCCGTATAGGCCCGACAGAATGCGCAGATGGTCCTGTGCCCAGCGCATTTCGTCTGAATCCAGGCTGGATGCTTCAAGCCCCTGGTAGGTATCCCCGGCGAACGCCAGCGCGGCTGGTTTCTTGTCCATCGCCCCGAAATCACGGAACCGCTCGGCGTTGAGCCGGGCGAGGCTGTCACTGATCCCCATCAACCTTTTCAGATCACCCACCGACAGCCCACGCGCCACATTGGCCAGTTCCCTTGCCTGCGGTTCGAACCGTGGGCGCGTTGCGCGCGCACCTTCCACCGCGGTCATGTCGAGTTTCTTGGCCGGCGATACCACGATCAGCATGGGCGCTCTCCTGATTATTGTTCCTCGCGCGGAGCTAGCCCGCTTCGCGCAGCACGTCCAGAAAGGCCGCACCGAAACGGTCCGCGCGCCGCTTGCCCAACAGGCGCTCCAGCGCCGAGGCGTCGCCGGGGCGCATCTGCGCCACGCGCGCCAGTTGCGAAGACGAACAACTCAGCGGCTTTTCCACCCCGCCGTCTCCGCGCGCCAGTTCGGTCTGCACCTCGGCCAGCCGGTCATAAAGGCTACCTGCGGCGCGCCCTGCCAGCTTGCGGCGACTGGGGTGCACCGGGTCGGCGGCGCCGTTGATCACCGCGAGGAAGGTATCGCCGTAGCTTTCCAGCTTTTTCGCCCCGACGCCGCCGATGCGCGCCATCTCGTCCAGTGACGCCGGGCGCGTTTCGGCCATTTCGATCAGGGTGCGATCGGTGAACACCACGTAGGCGGGCACGCGCGCCGCCTCGGCCAGCGCGCGGCGCTTGGCCTTGAGCGCCGACAGCAGCGGCGCATCCTCCTCCGAGACCAGGGCACGCACGGCGGGGCGGCGCGGCTGCACGCGCACGGCATCACGCCGCAAGGTGATCTGTTCGTGATCGCGCAGAATCGGCAACGCCCGATCGGTCATGCGCAGCGCGCCGTGGCGCTCGGTGTCGGGGCGGATCAGGTCATGCCCAAGCATCTGCCGGAAAATCGCCTGCCACTGGGGGCGCGAAAACTCGCGCCCGACCCCGAAGGTCGGCAACCCGTCATGCCCCCGCGCGCGCAGCTTGTCGGTCTCGTTTCCGGTCAGGATGTCAATCAAGTGCCCCGCGCCAAAGCTTTCGTCGGTGCGCAGGATGGCCGACAGGGCCTTGCGCACCGCCTCGGTGCCGTCGAATGTTTCGGGCGGACGATCGCACAGATCGCAAGCGCCACAGGGCTGCGTCCCCGCTTCACCGAAATAGCCAAGCAGGGTCTGACGGCGACACGATAGCGCCTCGGCCAGCCCCAACAGCGCATTGAGCCGCCCGTGATCCGCGGCGCGGCGGTCCTGCGGGGCCAACCCCTCGTCGATCTGGCTGCGGCGCAGGCGAATATCGTCGGGACCATAGAGCGTCAACGTCTCGGCCGGGGCGCCATCTCGTCCGGCGCGGCCGATCTCCTGGTAATAGGCCTCGATCGACTTGGGCAGATCGGCATGCGCGACCCAGCGGATGTCAGGTTTGTCCACGCCCATGCCGAAGGCCACCGTCGCCACAACGATCAGGCCATCCTCCTGCTGAAACCGGGTTTCCACGTCGCGGCGATCCTCGGCCTCCATGCCGCCGTGGTAATGGCAGGCGGCATGCCCCGCCTCGCGCAGGGCCTGCGCAAGTCCTTCGGTCTTGGCGCGGGTGCCGCAATAGACGATGCCAGATTGCCCCTTGCGCGATGCGGCGAAGTCCAGGATCTGCCGCCGCGGCCCGTCCTTGGCGGCAAAGGCCAGGTGGATGTTGGGGCGGTCAAAGCCATGCAGGAAACTGCGGGGCGCCTGACCGTCGAACAGGCGCGCGACGATCTCTTCGCGGGTTTCGGCATCGGCGGTGGCGGTGAACGCGGCCAGCGGCACATCAAGTGCGCGGCGCAATTCCCCGATACGCAGGTAGTCAGGGCGGAAATCATGGCCCCACTGGCTGACGCAATGGGCCTCGTCCACGGCGATCA
>CAZOKA010000333.1:0-2804 GCA_964580265.1 uncultured Rhodobacterales bacterium
TGGGCGAAGTTCTGCGATACCATGCCGGCCGATTTTATCCATGACCAGTGGGAACGCTGGCCCGAGGCTGGCATATGCGTTGCCCACGGCAATGTTATCGGCCTCGATCTCGACACCGACCGCAAGGACGTGGCCGAAGCGCTGCACAAGGCCGTGGAAGCCCCGAACGTGCGCAGGAGAGGCAGCAAGGGGTGGCTGGGCTACTACCGCCCCGGAGAGGGTCTGGACGGGCTGACAGCGCGTGTGAGGTGGTATGACAAAGACGGCACCATCTGCGTCGAGATCCTGCTTCACGGCACGCAATCAGTCCTGCCGCCGACGATCCACCCAGGCACCGGAGCGCCGTATCGCTGGATGACGCCCGACACGCTGGAGGAAACCGAGATTTCGGACTTGCCCGAGTTCACGGGCAAGGATCTGGATGCGCTGGATCGGGAGTTCGGAAAGATCGGGCTGAAGCGGCAGGCGCCGCGCAAGGTAGTCGATCACGAATATGAACGCCCCGCCGCGACAGCGCATGACCTGGAAAAGCCGTTCGGTAGATCCCTTAATGACAGGGCGATGGAGTCTATAGACAGCTGGTGGCCTGACCTTGACATGCCAAAGACCCGCCAACGCGGGGCAGGGGCGTGGGAGGCCGTACCGTTCTGGCGTGCGTCCAATTCAGGCCGGATGGTCAGCGACCGCAACCCGAATCTCAAGGCCACGTGGCAGGGGATCGTGGATTTCGGAGCCGACCGGTCCTACACGCCGATCGACGTGGTGATGGCCGCACGGGATTGCAGCTTCGACGCCGCGGTGGAATGGCTCAAGTCGTATGTCAGGGCCGAGGATGGTGTCGATAATTCCGATGTCACCGCAAATGGGGGCGGCCGGAGATCTGAAGGAAATCACCTTGAAGCCAAAGAAAACAAGGGCGAAGAGGGCGGCCGGAGGCTTGAAGGAAATCACCCCGAAATTCCACCCGAAGATATGACACGCTGGGCGGCCACGCCGATTTTCGCGGGCAAGCGGACATATACCAACATCAGGCCCGTGTCCCTGCCATCCGACGAGGCGTGGGAGGCGATGGTGCCAAAAGAGCCTCCGGCGTTCCCGGTGCAGGATTTCAGCGTCTGCGATGGTCTTCTGGGCGACGTGGCGCGGCACATCGACAATGCCAGTTCCGTCATGACCGAAGCCGGTGCGCTGGCCATCTCCTTGCCGCTCCTGGGCGCTGCGATGGGGCAGGCGTACTGCACGCCGACGAACCTGCGCACGAACATCTACAGCGTGGCGCTCGGGGCGTCCGGGACAGGCAAGACCAGCCTCGTGAACCCGGCCAAGGAGCTGATCATGCTGGCCCAGATGAACGACATCATCGGGAACGACCGCTTCAAGTCCGGGTCCGGGCTCTTGCAGATGCTCAACCAGTCACCGCGGCGCGTCAGCTTCCTGGACGAGTTCGGCCACATGCTACAGCAGATTGGCAGCCCCGGTTCGGGCATCCATTCCAAGGAGATTATCACGGAGTTCACGGCGCTCTACTCGGCCGCGAACACCTTCTTCTCCGGCAGTGCCTACGCAGATGGGCGCGATACCTCGATCGATTGCCCTCACCTCTGCCTGTTCGGAATGGCCACGCCGGAGCAATTCTGGCGCGCTTTCGGATCGTCCAGTCTCGAGGATGGGTCCGTCGCGCGATATCTCGTGTTCCCGCTCGGACAGACTGCATCTAAGGACATTGACGACAGTGCGGCGCAAGACGTGGCCGACGCCATGAAGGGGCTGCAGGCGGCGATCTCCGAGCGCATCACGGGCAACATGGGTCGTAGACAGGTACAGGCCGCCCCGCTTACAGATGGCGCTGAGAAGGCGCGCCAGGCACTCAAGGAAAAGGAGACGGCCTTTGCTGAATATGCCGAGGTCAATGCCGTGCGTGGTGGATCTGCCATCCTGCGGCGGGTCACGGAAAATGCGCTCAAGATCGCCCTGATATCGGCGGTAGGGCGGAATAATGATCACCCGGAAATCGACGAGCGCGATATGGAAATCGGCCACGCCCTGGCGTGGTGGAGCGCCAACGTCATGATCGTGAATATCGCCAGTCACATTGCCGATAACCAGACCGAGCGCGACGTGAACGACGTCGAGAGGTTCATCATCGAGGCGGGAGACAGGGGGCGCACGCGGGAACAGATACAGAAAAGGTTCCGTCGCATTCGGTCGAGGGACCGAATCGAGATATTGGAGGCGTTGGAAAGCGAGGGCTCAATTTCTGCCGAAGAAGTCAGAAACGAGTTCGGAGGAAGGCCGAAAAAGGTCTACCGATCAGCCTGAATCCGGCGTACCGGAAACCATACCAGAAACTCCGAAAACCGTACCAGAAACCCCGCTTCGGCGGGGTTTTTCATGCTCAAAGGGGGTTTCCGGTATCCGGAAACCTAGTTTCCGGTACGGCAAAAATACCGGAAACCTACCTTATAAAATGCAATAATATCAATAATATAACATATCGATAGGGGGTTTTTGGTATTTCTGGTTAGCAATCTTCTGAATGTTGTGGAAGACATGCTTGTGTACCGGAAACCCCGGTTTGACCCTCTTGCCCGTCCCGGTCGTCTTTGCCATAGTCCCTCTTGCCAAACCCCGCGCACCTTTTGACGAGGTGCCACACATGACCTGCATGACACTTCAGATCGGAGACCCGTGGCCGTTCACTTCGGCACGTGGCATCACCGGCGCGCTGCGCACCAGGCGGGTTTGGCACGCGCTGATCACGGCGCCGCAGCGGGAAGCGAAGACGGCCAGCCAGCTTGAGAACG
>CAZOKA010000334.1:0-2795 GCA_964580265.1 uncultured Rhodobacterales bacterium
GTTTCGCCCTCGGTCGAACCGACCAGCACCTTGAACCGTGGATCGGCATCGAATTGCGGCAGGTTCTCGGGCGCGGGAAAACCTGAAAAGGCGTCGATATCCTCGGCCATCATCGCCGCAAAGGCCGCGGTCGGGTCCGAGATGAACTTGAATGTCGCGTTTTCCAGCTTGGCCGGCTCTCCCCAATAATCCTCGTTACGGACAATCTCGATACGATCCCCCTGCACCCAGTCGGAAAACTCGAATGCGCCCGTGCCAACGGGGCTGGTCTTGATATCTTCGATGCTTTCCGGCGCCACGATCACCGCGTCGCCCCACGCCATGTTGAACAGGAAACTGCCATCAGGTTGTGCCAGCGTGACCTTGACGGTTAGCGGGTCAACCACCTCGACCGCCTCGATCCCGGCGAACAGCCCTTTTTGCGCATTGGTGCTGTCCTCGCCCCGCGCGCGATCGAGTGAGAATTTAACATCCCCCGCATCCAGTGCGGAACCGTCATGGAAGCTCACGCCATCATGCAGATGAAACGTGTAAACCCGGCCATCATCCGAAATGTCCCAGCTTTCTGCCAGACCGGCGTTGACCGAACCATCAGGGCCAAACCGCGTCAGGCCTTCGAAAATGTTGGAATAGGTCACCTGGTCGATCGCACCGGCGGCGGCGCTTGTCGGGTCAAGGTGCGGCGGCTCAAGCTGCATGCCGATCACAAGATCACCTTGCGCCTGCGCTGCCCCCATGCCCGCAATCAGTGCCAGCGCACTGGCCAAACCTGTTTTGATCATCTTCGGTTTCATTGTTTTCCCCCTGTTGTCAGGCCTCTTGGCCCTTGTCTGTAAGCAACTGGATCAGGGACAAGCCCATCACCCTGGCCGAAATCAGCATATCATCGACACCAACATATTCATCCGGTTTGTGCGCCAGGTCCAGAATCCCGGGTCCATAAGCAATGCAATTGTGCAAGCGACCGATCCGGTCGATATGCTTCTGGTCATAGGTGCCGGGGCTGACGACATATTGCGCCTCCTTGCCCATCGTCTGCGCGATCGCCTGCGCTACGGTCTTCACCACTGGCGCGGATTTCTCCGTCATCGTCGGCAGAACGCTATGCAGTTCACGTATGTCATAGCGGAAACTTTCGCGCCGCTCGGCCACGGCACGCAACACCTCCAGCACCTCTTGGCGAACCTCATCGATATCCTCTTCGATCAGGAACCGCCGGTCGATTACCATGCGACAACTGTCGGGCACACAAGGTGCGGGCAGACCGGTGTAGTCATCGGCCTGTTCGTTCTCGCCCCCATGAATCGAATTGATGTTCATGGTCGATTGCCGCGCACCTTCAGGCACCACGGGCATATCGGTCCGCTTGCGCGCCAAGGCAGGAAACAGCGACTCTTCCATCTCGTGCATCACGGCACCCATATGGCGCACCGCGCAATCGCCCAGGAATGGCATGGAGCCATGGGCGATCTCGCCATGGGTCTCGATCTCCGCCCACCAGACACCACGATGCCCCAGGCAGATGCGATCCTTGTTCAACGGTTCGGGGATAATGACATGCTGCACCCGCTCCGGCGCAAACCATCCCTTTTCGGCCAGGTAGGCAACGCCGCCGAACCCGCCGGATTCCTCGTCGGCGGTGCCGCTAATCTCGACTGCACCGGCAAAATCGGGACATACCTCAAGGAATGCTTCCGCCGCGATGATGCTCGCAGCCAGCCCCCCCTTCATGTCGCAGGCCCCGCGGCCATAGATGCGCCCGTCCTTCAATTCGCCGCCAAACGGGTCGGTTGTCCATCCGCGGCCAACCTCGACAACATCAATGTGACTGTTGAAATGCACGCATTCGCCCGTGTGCCTACCCTCACGGCGCGCAATGATGTTCCAGCGCGGATGGCGGTCACTGTCACCCAACGCATCTTGGGCGCGGACCAGATGTGTCTCGAACCCCGATCCGCCGAGCCGCCTGTCCAGATACTCGCAAATCTCACGATAGTTTTCGCCCGGCGGGTTCAGCGTCGGAATGCGTATCAGATCCTGCGTCAGCGCGATCAAGTCATCGCGCCGGGCCTCCACCGCCTCGACCAACCTTTCGGAAAGGGACATTCAAACGCCTCACAGCCATTGCATTCGCAGACAAAATCATGCTCCGGTCTTTCTACGGCATCAATACCGTATAAACACGGGAACCCCGCGCATGACCGACTTCACCCGCCTTGCCTTCGATGCTGCTCCAATCGGGCTGGTGCTGACCGAACAGCGGATCATTCGGGCATGCAACGCCACATTTGCTGAAATGACGGGTTACGGGATGGATGCCCTAACCGACTGCAGCTTTCGCATTTTGTACGCCTCCGAACAGGAATTCGACAGCATACGCGACATCGGCCTTGAGCCCCTGCGCCGGGATGGCGCCTATAGTGACGAGCGCCTGTTGCGCCGGGCTGACGGGGGGGCACTTTGGTGCCGGTTCCGCGCCCGCACGCTGACACCGGACGATCCGCTCGCCCGTGTCGTAATGAGCTTTGCACCGATCGCCTCGCGCGAGGCCCCCCCGCTTACCGCGCGCGAGCGTGATGTGGTCAGTGGGTTGGCGCGCGGACAGACCAGCAAGGAAATCGCCCGCGCGCTCGGCCTGTCGCCGCGAACCATCGAAGATGTGCGCGCGCGCTTGCTCAAGAAGTTCAAGGTGCGCAATGCTGCCCTGCTGCTGTCACGGCTTAGCGACCTGGGACAATAACCGCATCACCCGATGGCGTCCTGTGCCGCCTTGCGGATGGCGCGGATGTTGGTGC
>CAZOKA010000335.1:0-2787 GCA_964580265.1 uncultured Rhodobacterales bacterium
GGCCATCACCGGCCCACCGCACCGGGACCGCCTGTGTCAGGTGGCAAACACTAGTAGAGGCCGCCGGAACTTATGGTGCCGAAACTGGCCTTGGGACCGACGGTGGCCTTGCGGCCGGTGGAGGTGGTCACCTCCTTGTCGGCCTGGGCTGGCCCTGTCCCGTCTTGCTGTTCGATCAGCAACAGGTTCGAGCCCATGGCAAAACCGCCATCGTAGGTGATGCCGAACACGGGTTCCTCGCCATCCCGGAAATACTCGGCCACGACATGCGCGCCGCTGGCGTCGTCCGGCAGGCGGGCGCCTGTGTAGCGGTCGATCTTGAGGAAGTGCCCGCCGGGCGGCACACGGAACGGGCCGCCGCCGAATTTCTTGATCGCCTCGGCCATGAATTCCTGGAACACCGGGCCGCACATGGTGGAGCCGTAGGCGCCCGCGCCAAGGCTGCGCGGCTGATCGAACCCGATGTAGCAACCCGCAACGATGTTGCTGGTGAAGCCGATGAACCACGCATCGCGCGCATCGTTGGTGGTGCCGGTCTTGCCGGCGACGGGCACCGGCAGGTCGATCGCGCCGGCGGCGGTGCCGCGATCGACCACGCCTTTCATCATCGAGGTGAGCTGATAGGCGGTGACGGCGTTCATCACGCGCTCGCGCGTGCTGATCACGCGCGGGGGCTGTCCGGGGGGCAGGTTGGCGTCGTCGCAATCGACGCAGGCGCGGCGATCGTGGCGGTAGACGGTGTTGCCGTAGCGGTCCTGCACGCGGTCCACCAGGGTGGGTTCGACCCGCTCGCCGCCATTGGCGAACATGGCGTAGGCGGCGACCATGTTGTAGAGCGTCGTCTCTTCGGAGCCCAGCGCGTTGGCGAGGTAGGCATCCATGTTCTGGTAGACGCCAAAGCGTTCCGCGTAGTCGGCGACGATGTCCAGGCCCACCTCTTGTGCGAGGCGAATCGTCATCAGGTTTCGCGACTGCTCGATCCCGGTGCGCAGGGGCGTGGGGCCGTAGAACTTGTTGGACGAGTTGCGCGGGCGCCAGACGCCATCGGGGGTGTCGATCTCGATCGGGGCATCGACGACGATGGTGGCCGGGGAATAGCCGCTGTCGAGGGCCGAGGCGTAAACGAAGGGTTTGAAGCTGGAGCCGGGCTGGCGGCGGGCCTGGGTGGCGCGGTTGAACACCGAGTCCTGGTAGCTGAAGCCGCCCTGCATGGCGATCACGCGGCCGGTGTTCACGTCCATCGCCATGAACCCGCCCTGGGCCTCGGGCACCTGCCGCACGGACCAGCGGGCGAAGTTGCCCTGCTCGTCGGTGATGCGGCGCACATGGACGACCTCGCCCACCTCGAAGGTTTCGAAGAAATCGCCCGGCAGCCACGCGATATCCTCGCGCGGGACGGCGTGGGGGGTGTCGGTATCGGTCGAGGCCCCTTCGATGCCGAGGCGCATTTCCTGCGCCGCGATGTCGAGGATGACCGCGGGGTGCCATGTGCCGTCAAGGTCGATGTCGCGGGCCACGTCCGTATCTGCCAGCGCGGCGCGCCATGCCTCTTCGTCCTGAAGGGCCTCTTGCGGGATGGATTTGCCGGTGCCGCGCCATTTGCCCCTGTCGCGGTCGTATTTTTCAAGCCGGCCGCGCAGGGCATTGGCGGCAATGGATTGCATTTCCGGGTCCACGGTGGCGCGCACGCTGAGTCCGCCGGAGAAAAATTCCTCTTCGCCGAAATCGCGGCTGAGCTGGCGGCGTATCTCGTCGGTGAAATAGTCGCGCGGGGGCAATTCGGCATGATAGCTGGGGAAATCGCCTTGCTGGACGGAGCGGACGGGCAATTCGGCCTCGGCCTTGTAGGTGGCTTCGCTGATGTAGCCGTTCTCGAACATCTCGCGCAGGACGAAGTTGCGCCGGTCGCGCAGGCGGGTTTTCTCGCGCACCGGGTGGTAATCCGACGGGGCCTTGGGCATGGCGGCGAGGAAGGCCACCTCGTGCGGGGCAAGCTCCGGCAGGGTCTTGTTGAAATAGGTCTGCGCGGCGGCGGTGACGCCGTAGGAATTCTGGCCCAGGAAAATCTCGTTGAGATACAGCTCGAGGATATCTTCCTTGCTCAGGGTTTCCTCGATGCGGGTGGCGAGGATGATTTCCTTGATCTTGCGCTCGATCCGGCGGTCACCGCTGAGCAGGAAGTTCTTCATCACCTGCTGCGTGATGGTCGAGGCGCCGCGCACGTTGCGCCCGCGCGACTGGATCGCCTCGAACACGGCGCTGGCGATGCCGCGCGCGTCATAGCCGCCATGGGTGTAGAAATTCTTGTCCTCGGCCGAGATGAAGGCCTGTTTGACCAGGTCGGGGATATCCTCGGCCGGGGTGAACAGGCGGCGTTCGCGGGCGAACTCGTCGATGATGCGGCCGCGGGCCGAGTAGATGCGGCTGATCGTGGGCGGAGTGTATTGCGCCAGGCTCTGGTGGCTGGGCAGGTCGCGCCCATAAACCCAGAACACCGCGCCGATGCTGAGCGCGACGACAAGCACCGACAGCGTGATCAGCGTGAACAGTCCGCCGAAGAATGAAAAAATGAATCGCAGCACCGATCGCCCCAAACTGTTGCGCCCTTCATATAAGCCCCCAAGGCGGCAGGGTCAAAACAAGACGCGCAAGGTTTGGGCGGGATGTTGCTGTGGGCGGGGGCGTAGCGTGACGCCCGAGGGGCGCTATTTCGCGCGGCGCATAAAGGACGTCACCGGCGCAGGGCGGCGTCCTCGATCCGCCAGGCGTCGAGCGCGGCGCGGATGC
>CAZOKA010000336.1:0-2762 GCA_964580265.1 uncultured Rhodobacterales bacterium
TGTTCTACCGGCTATGAAGGTGCTGCTGGATACCTGCGTGATCTATCCCACGGTGATGCGCGAGGTGCTGCTGGGGGTGGCCCGGCGGGGGGTGTTCACGCCGCTCTGGTCGGCGCGTATCCTTGAGGAATGGGCGCGGGCGGCGCGCAAGCTGGGTCCAGAGGGCGAGGCGCAGGCAAGGGCGGAAATCGCGCTTGTGAGGGCCGAGTGGACAGCCGCCGAGGTGCGCGGGGCCGAGGGGATCGAGCAGCGGCTATGGCTGCCAGATCCGTCGGATCGGCACGTCCTGGCGGCGGCGATCGCGGGGTCGGCGGACCTGATCCTGACCCTGAATGCAAAGGATTTCCCGCGGCACATCCTGGCCGAGGAGGGGCTGAGCCGGCAAGATCCCGACGGGTTCCTGATGGGGATCTGGAAGGCGCAGCCGGAACTGGTCGAGGCCGTCGCCGAGGTCGTTCGACAGGAGGCCGAGCGGCTGTCGGGGCAGGAATGGACCCTGAGGGGGGTGCTGAAGAAAGCCAAGATGCCGCGCCTGGGCAAGGCGTTGCAGGCGCGCGTTTCACAGTGAAACTGTCAATTTAACATGTTGGTAATGAAGGTGTTTCCGGCGTTAGGTGGGTGTTGAGCCACCCAGCCAGCGGCGCTCGTGTTCCTCGATCGCGTCTATACGGGCCTGCGTCTTGGGGTGGCTCATTAACCACGCGGGGGCGGACCCGGCGCGCGATTGGGTCAGCTCTTCAAGCTTGAGGAACAGTGATTTTTGTGGCGCGGTGCCGATGCCGGCCTTGGTCAGCAATGCGCTGGCATATTCATCTGCTTCGAACTCGTCCCCACGCGACAGTCGCGCCGCCAGAAGGGTTGTCACGCTGTTGGCGATCCAGACCCCGATGCCGGGCAGGAACCGCGACAGGACCATCGCCAGCGCCGTGCGCAGGGCGTTCTGACCGGAAAAATCGATCATGCGGCGGCGGCTGTGGCCAAGTGCGACGTGGCCCAGCTCATGCGCGATGACGCTGGCCATTTCATCGGCCGTCACCTCGCCATTTTGATACTTGCGATAAAACCCGCGCGTGATGAAGATGCGGCCATCGGGCGCGGCCAGGCCGTTGACCGGGTCGATTTCGTAGATGTGCACGCGCACACGCGGGATATCGAGCGCGCGGGCCAGCTTGTCGGTCATGGCCTTGAGCGTGGGATCGGCCAGCTCGGTAGAGCGCTCATCCAGCTCGCGCCGGGTGCGCCACGCCGAGAAACGGTACATCGCGATACCATAGAGCAGGGCAAGCAGGATGGGGGTAAATCGGATCATTGGAAAGATATGGGATGAAACAGGGACGGGGGCAAGCGCCGCGCGGTTCATTCCGCGCGCATCGACACCGGGCGCAGGGCGGCGCGCGCGGCTGCGCCCCTTGTCGGGATCTGTGTCTTGTGTCGCACCGGGTCAGGCATTAGGTAGAACACCTTGCGAAACACGGATGGCCGATCGGGGGCGCGAGCACCGGGCGTAGGGCCATGAAGGGGGCAAACGATGGCGCAGGCATTCGAGACGGATGGCGGGTTTGGCACACTGGCGCGGCTGGGCCTGATCGTGCTGTCCACCGACGAGTCGCTGGAAACCGAGGCGCGGCTGGTGCTGGGAGATCGCGCCGTGAGCCTGATGCACACGCGCATCCCCGCCGAACAGGACGTGACGCCCGAGGCCCTGAGAATGATGGAAAACCGCCTGCCCGAGGCGGCGCGGTTGCTGCCGCAGGGGCAGGATGCGATTGGCTATGGCTGCACCTCGGCCTCGACGGTGATCGGGCCGGAGCGCGTGGCCGAGCTGGTGCGCGGGCACCACGCGAGCGCGCAGGTGAGCAACCCGATTTCCGCGGTGGTCGCGGCCTTGAGCGCACTTGAGGTGGGCCGGATCGCCTATGTCTCGCCCTATGTGCCGAGCGTGACCGCGCCGATGCGGGCCTACCTGGAGGCGCAGGGGATCACCACGGTGATCGAGGAAAGCTTTGCCGAGGGGGATGATCGAACCGTCGCGCATATTTCGGAAAAATCCACCAAGAACATGATGTTGGATGCCATAGATAAAGCAGAAGTCGAAGCGGTTTTCGTGAGCTGCACGAACTTGCGCACCTTTGGCATCATCGACGAGGTCGAGCGCGAAACCGGCCTGCCGGTGGTCAGTTCGAACCAGGCGCTGCTGTGGCATCTGCTGAAGCTGGGCGCGGTGGATGCGCGCGGCTGGGGGCCGGGGCGGCTGTTTTCGCTATAGGCGCGGTCTAGCGGATCAGCTCGCGCATGGCGGTCTCGATCCCCGAGAGGGTCATGGGCACCATGCGATCCTCGAAAATCTCGCGGATCATGCCGATGGAGTGTGTGTAGCCCCAGTATTTCTCGGGCACCGGGTTGATCCAGACATGATCGGGCCATTGAGCGCGGGCGCGCTCCAGCCAAGCCTGCCCGGATTCGGGATTCCAGTGCTCGTTTGCGCCGCCGGGATAGGCCACTTCGTAGGGGCTCATCGAGGCGTCGCCGACAAAAATACATTTATAATCAGCGCCATAGGTGTGCATCACGTCCCATGTTGGGGTGACATCGCCCCAGCGGCGGCGGTTGTCGCGCCAGACGCCTTCATAGAGGCAGTTATGGAAATAGTAATGTTCCAGGTGTTTGAATTCCGAGCGGGCGGCCGAGAACAGCTCTTCGACCAGCTTGATATGCGGGTCCATCGAGCCGCCCACGTCGAGAAACAGCAGCACCTTGACGGC
>CAZOKA010000337.1:0-2758 GCA_964580265.1 uncultured Rhodobacterales bacterium
AGGAGTAGCCCATGACCAAACCACCCCTTGCCCTCTACCTGGCAGCGCCGCGCGGCTTCTGCGCGGGCGTGGATCGCGCCATCAAGATCGTGGAAATGGCCCTGCGCAAATGGGGCGCGCCGGTCTACGTGCGCCACGAGATCGTGCATAACAAGTTCGTCGTGGATCGCCTGCGCGAACAGGGCGCCATTTTTGTCGAGGAACTGGAAGATTGCCCCGATGACCGCCCGGTGATCTTTTCCGCGCATGGCGTGCCCAAGGCCGTGCCGGAGCAGGCACAGGCCCGCAACATGATCTACGTCGATGCCACCTGCCCGCTGGTCTCCAAGGTCCATATCGAGGCCGAGCGACACCATGTGGCGGGCCTGCAAATCATCATGATCGGCCATGCCGGCCACCCCGAAACCGTGGGCACCATGGGGCAACTCCCCCCCGGCGAGGTGCTGCTGGTGGAAACCGCCGAGGACGTGGCGAATGTCGCCGTGCGCGATCCTGACAAGCTGGCTTTCGTGACGCAAACGACCCTGTCCATCGACGATACCGCCGGTATCGTCGCCGCGCTCAAGCGTCGGTTTCCCAACATCATCGGCCCCCACAAGGAAGACATCTGCTACGCCACCACCAACCGCCAGGAAGCGGTCAAGGCGATGGCCCCAAGGATCGACGCGATGCTGGTCGTCGGCGCGCCCAACTCGTCCAACTCCCGCCGCCTGGTCGAGGTCGCCTCGCGCGCCGGCTGCGGCTATGCGCAGCTTGTCCAACGCGCGACCGAAATCGACTGGCGTGCCCTGGACGGGATCACCAGCATCGGCATCACCGCCGGGGCATCGGCGCCGGAGGAACTGGTCGATGAGGTGATCACGGCCCTGCGGATGCGCTACGACGTCACCGTGACAGAGGTCGAAACCGCCACCGAAAACGTCGAGTTCAAGGTGCCGCGCGCCCTGCGCGAACCGGCATGAGGGGGCGCTGACAATGCGCGCCATCCCCCCTGCCGCGCTGGTCCTCGGGCTGGCTGGGCTGATCCCCTTCGTCTGGTCCGCGCTCACTGGCCTGCTTCCCGATCTGGGGCTGTGGACCGCGCGCACCATCGGCCCGCGGTTCGCCGGCCCCTATGTCGGGCTGTCCTACGGCACCGTGATCCTGTCGTTCATGTCCGGCGTACTCTGGGGTTTCGCCACCCGAGCCGATACCGCCAAGGTCGCCGCCACCGGCTATGCCCTGTCGGTGATCCCCGCGCTCTGGGCCTTCATCATGGTCGGTGGCGGCCCGATCAGCGCGGGCATGAACCTGATCTTCGGCTTCATCGGCCTGCTCGGGCTGGACTGGTTGTTCTGGCGCCACGGTCTTGCCCCGCCATGGTGGATGCGCCTGCGCGCGCCGCTAAGCATCATCACCCTGCTGTGCCTTGGCACCAACGTTTTCTTCTGACCTGCCGGAGGCCCCATGTCCCATACCCTGATCGCCTATACCGACGGTGCCTGCTCCGGAAATCCCGGCCCGGGCGGCTGGGGGGTGGTGCTGCAGGCGCTCAACGATGGTCAAATCGTCAAGGAACGCAACCTCAAGGGCGGCGAGGCGCAGACAACCAACAACCGGATGGAACTGCTGGCGGCGATCAACGCGCTCGAAAGCCTGTCGCGCCCCTCCGCCATCACCATCGTGACCGATAGCACCTACGTCAAGAACGGCATCACCGGCTGGATGCACGGCTGGAAACGCAACGGCTGGAAAACCTCGGCGAAAAAGCCGGTCAAGAACGCGGAACTGTGGCAACGCCTCGATACCGCACAGGCCCGCCATGACGTGACATGGGAATGGGTCAAGGGCCACGCCGGTCACCCGGAGAATGAGCGCGCTGATGAGCTGGCCCGCGCCGGAATGGCCCCGTTCAAACCCGCGCGCAAGGGCGCCTGATCACTGCACCGCAGCGGCCAGATCCGCCAGGATCGGGCAATCGGGCCGCGCATCGCCGGCGCACGCCTCGACAAGATGAGACAGCGTGGCGTGCATCGCCTGCAACTCCGCGATCTTCTTCTCGATCCGCGCCATGTGATCGCGGGCAATCGCCTTGACGTCGGCGCTGGCGCGCGTGTCGTCCTCGTAAAGCGCCAGCAGCGTGCGACACTCCTCGATCCCAAAGCCCAGCGACCGCGCCCGCCCAAGGAACCGCAGCTTGTGCAAATCCCGTTCCCGGAACTGCCGATATCCGTTCTCGCCGCGCAATGGCGCGATCAGACCGATATCCTCGTAATACCGGATCGTCTTGGCCGGCAGGCCCGATGTCTGTGCCACCTCGCCGATGTTCATGGCGCGTGCCTCCTCTGGATGACTGGTCTGCCTCCCGATAAAGGTTCTAGTCATTGGAATGTCAAGATAGTCAAACCACGCTTGACCTTCCACCGCTGGAATCCTGTCAAACACGCCCGAATGCACAAGGAGACACCCATGACCCGATTCGCCGTCCCCGACATGAGCTGCGGCCACTGCACCGCCGCCATCGAGAAATCCATCAAGTCGATCGACGCGACCGCCCAGGTGGCCTGCGACCTGGACACACGGCATGTCGAAGTGGACAGCGTCCTTGACACGGATGCCCTGTCCGACGCGATCCGACAAGCAGGCTATGAGGCGGCACCCGCCTAGGGCCCACCACCCGGCACAAGGCGCCGAACGGTGATCTGGCCTGCCATGCCGGGGGCATGAATGGCCTATTGCGGACGTTGAAGGATGGGCACCAATGCGCGGAATCAAGGCG
>CAZOKA010000338.1:0-2742 GCA_964580265.1 uncultured Rhodobacterales bacterium
CGGGCTTCGCCCTTGATTCCGCGTATTGGTACCTAGCCTTCAACATCCGCTCCAGGCCATTCATACCCTCCCACCATGGCAGGCCAGTGTCCCCCTCGGGACCGGGCACGAACCAGACGGTGCGCTTGCTCTCAATGTGCGACCCCTGAAGCCATGGCCCCTTGACCCGCGCCGCCGGACAGGAAAAGCAGGGACATGCCCGATCGCCTGCCCATCGACGACGTCATCCTCGAACTGACCCGCGCGCTGGCGGCGGGTGGGCGCGCGGTGCTACAGGCCCCGCCGGGCGCGGGCAAGACGACGCGCGTGCCTCTGGCGCTGCTGGACGCAAACCTGACGCAGGGACGCATCCTGATGCTGGAGCCGCGCCGCCTTGCCGCGCGCGCCGCCGCCGAGCGAATGGCGCAAACCCTGAACGAGCCGGTGGGACAGCGCGTCGGCTACCGCATGCGCGGCGCGTCCAAGGCCTGCGGCGATACCCGCATCGAGGTCGTGACCGAGGGCATCCTGACACGCATGATCCAAACCGACCCGGAACTCACCGGCGTCGGCGCGGTGATCTTCGACGAGTTTCACGAACGCTCGCTCAACGCCGATCTGGGCCTGGCGCTGTGCCTTGAGTTGGCCGGGGCGCTACGCGAGGAACTGATGCTGCTGGTGATGTCGGCCACGCTCGACGCGGGCCCGGTGGCAGCGTTGATGGGCGACGTTCCGGTCATCACCTCGCACGGGCGCAGCTACCCCGTGGACATCCATTGGCTTGATACGCCGCTGTCCAAGGGCGCGTGGCTGGAAGCCGAAACCGCCAATCTAGTCGTGCAAGCGGTGTCCGAAACCGGGGGCGGCATCCTGGTTTTCCTGCCCGGCGAGGGCGAAATCCGCCGCGCGCAGGCCGCGCTCAAGGGGCGATTGCCGGCCGATTGCGCGGTGCGCCCGCTATTCGGCGCGATGGAGTTTGCCGCACAGCGCGCCGCCATCGCCCCCGAACGCGAGGGGCGAAAGGTGGTGCTTGCCACCGCGATTGCCGAAACGTCGCTGACGATCGAGGATATCCGCGTCGTCGTCGATGCAGGCCGGGCACGCCGCGCCCGGTTCGACCCCGGATCGGGCATGTCGCGGCTGGTGACCGAACCGGTCACCCGCGCCGAGGCCGAACAGCGCGCCGGCCGCGCCGGACGTGTCGCGCCGGGGCACTGCTACCGGCTATGGACCAGGGGCGCCGAGGGCGCGCTGCCCGCCTACCCCCCGGCCGAGATCGAGGCCGCCGACCTGTCGGCGCTGGCGCTGGAACTGGCCCTGTGGGGCGCGGCACCCGATGACCTGCCGTTCCTGACCCCGCCAAACCCCGGCGCCTATGCGCAGGCGCAGGCGCTGCTGCACATGCTGGGCGCGCTGGATGATCGCGGCCTGATCACCGCGCATGGCCGGGCGCTGGCGGCGCTGCCGCTGCACCCGCGTCTTGCGCATATGCTCCACCGCGCCGGCCCCAAGGCCGCGCCGCTGGCCGCGCTGCTGTCGGAGCGCGATCCGCTGGGGCGCGGCGCGCCGGTGGACCTGACGCTCAGGCTGGCGGCGCTGGCCGACCCCAAGCGCTACGAGGCAACCCATACGCACCCGGCCAGCCGCCCCACCCTGGCCCGCATCGACACCGAGGCAAAGCGCCTGCGCAAACAGACGAAACCGGCCGGCGCAGAGCGGCTGAGCCCCGCTGAAATGGCCGCGCTGGCCTATCCCGATCGCATCGGCCAGCGCCGCAAGGGCACCGCGCCGCGCTACGTGCTGTCGGGGGGCAAGGGCGCCGTGCTCGATGAACACGATCCCCTGGCCGGGGCGCCGTTCCTGGTGGTGACGGACACCGACGGCAACCCCCGCGAGGCGCGCATCCGGCAGGCCATCGCCATCACGCAAGCCGAGATCAGGGCGCAGTTCGGCGATCTGATCCGCTGGCACGACATCTGCGAATGGTCGCGCCGCGACCGCCGCGTCACCGCCCGCCAGCAAGAGCGCCTCGGCGCCCTCGTCCTGGACGACCGCATCTGGAAGGACGCCCCGCCCGATACCGTCGCCCGCGCCATGCTGGACGGCGTGCGCGAGCTGGGCCTGTCCCCGTCCCCCGCCGCGCGCCGTTTCCGCGCGCGGGTGGCGCTGGTGCGCGCGGGCGGCGCCGATATGCCGGACATGCGTGAGACGGCCCTCATGGACACGCTGGAGGATTGGCTGCTGCCGTTCCTGTCCGGTGTGCGCACGGCGCAGGACTGGAAAGAGTTCGATATCCTGCCCGCCCTGCGCGCCATGCTGGATTGGGACGCCATGCAGGAACTGGATCGCGCCGCACCCGCGCATTTCACCACGCCGCTGGGGCGCAAGATTGCCATCGACTACTCGGGCGAGGCCCCCGAAATCACCCTGCGCCTGCAGGAAATGTTCGGCCAGACGACGCACCCCACGGTCGCGGGGCAACCGCTGCGCGTGACGCTGCTGTCACCGGCCGGGCGGCCCGTTCAGACGACGATGGACATTCCCGGCTTCTGGGCCAGTTCCTACGCCGATGTGCGCAAGGACATGCGCGGACGCTATCCCAAGCACCCCTGGCCCGCGGACCCGACCCAGGCCGATCCCACCCTGCGCGCCAAACGCCGAGCGCCCTGAGCTAGTGCTTCCCACCTGTCAAAAGTTTCCCAATGGTGACCTTGCCTGCCGCGCAGGCGGGGGTATGAATGGCCTGGAGCTGCCTTTGAGGCT
>CAZOKA010000339.1:0-2726 GCA_964580265.1 uncultured Rhodobacterales bacterium
TGAAGGAGTTCGACGGCTATGTCGCGCTTGGCTGCGTGATCCGGGGCGAGACGACGCACTACGAGACGGTGTGCAACGACAGCTCGCGCGCACTGACGCTGCTGGGGTTGCAGGGGCTGTGCATCGGCAATGGCATCCTGACGGTCGAGAATCGCCGGCAGGCCGAAGTGCGCGCCGATCCCGGCGATCAGAACAAGGGCGGCGGCGCGGCGGCGGCCGCCTTGCATCTGGTCGCGCTTGGACGTAAGTGGGGCGCGGCCCGCAAGGGGGTCGGGTTTCAGACCCGGCCCGACAGCAAGGACGCGGGCACGGATTCCAAGGGTATCTCCACCTCATGACCACCGCAGACGACAGGCCACAGGCCCCATCGGGCAACCTCAGACGCCGGATGAAGTCCGCCGCGCGGCTATATGCCGTGCAGGCGCTGTTCCAGATGGAGCATTCGCAGCAGTCCTCTCAGGCGGTGCGCGCCGAGTTCCTTGCCTACCGGTTCGGCGAGGCGCATGACGGGGTCGAGATGCTGGACGGGGATACCGAGCTGTTCGGCAAGATCCTGGATGACGCGGTGAACTGGCAGGCGCGGATCGACAAGATGACCGACCGCGCATTGGTGGCCAAGTGGCCGATTGACCGGATCGATCCGACGCTGCGCGCGTTGTTTCGCGCGGCGGGCGCGGAACTGGTCAATTCCGACACGCCCCCGCGCGTGGTGATCAGCGAATACGTCGATATCGCCCGCGCCTTTTTCCCCGAGGGCAAGGAAGGCGATTTCGTCAACGCGATCCTTGATCACATGGCGCGCGCGGCCAAGCCCGAGGCATTCTGAACCACCCCTTGCAACGCGGCCGTTGTTGCCGCGCAGCGTAAGCGTCGTTACACCTGTTGCAATGGTGCACGCGGGGTAGGGCAGGCGCGGATGAAGTGGTTATTCACCAAGATTCCCGAGGCGTTGGGAGATGTCGGGCGCGTATTTCGCGTTTCGATCCTGATCGTCGCGGCCTTCGTCGTTGCGGCGGCGATCATTCCCGGCGCGGTTCAGCAGGCGGCGCAAGCCATCCTGCATGCGACGGCGGCCAATGTGGGGTGGATGTACCTGCTGGTCACCACCGGGTTCGTGGTGTTCGTTCTGTACCTGGGCATGTCGCGGGCGGGCACGATCCGGCTGGGCGCCGATGACGAGCCGCCGGAGTTTTCCTATACCAGTTGGCTGGCGATGATCTTTTCCGGGGGCATGGGCGTGGGCCTTGTGTTCTGGGGCGTGGCCGAGCCGATGATGCATTTCAACGATCCGCCGCTGGGCAATGGCCTGCCGCGTACCGCCGCCGCCGCGCAAACCGGGATGCGGTATGCCTTTTTCCACTGGGGTGTGCACCAGTGGGCCAGTTTCGTGCTGGTGGGGTTGGCGATTGCCTATGTGCGGTTTCGCCACCAGAGCCGCGGGTTGATCAGCGAGACGCTGCGCCCGGTTCTGGGGGATCGGGCCGATGGCGGATGGGGCGAGGCGGTGGATATACTGACGGTGGTGTCCACGGTGTTCGGGGTGGCGACGACGCTGGGCCTTGGGGCGTTGCAGATCAACAGCGGGATCGCGCGGCTGACGGGGCTGCCCTATGGCTTTGGTGTTCAACTACTGATCCTGGCGGTGCTGGGCGGGTTGTTCATGCTGTCGGCGATGACCCCGCTGGAGCGCGGCGTGAAGGGCCTGAGCAACGTCAACATGGGGTTGGCGGGCGGTTTGCTGTTGGTGGTGCTGGTGTTGGGGCCGACATCGTTTATCTTTGGCGTGATGACCCAGACGCTGGGCGAATACCTGGGCAACGTGGTGCAGATGAGCCTTGTCACCAGCCCCTATTCGGGGGGGCAATGGGTTGAGCAGTGGACGATCTTCTACTGGGCATGGGGCCTGAGTTGGGCGCCGTTCGTAGGCAGCTTCATCGCGCGCATCTCGCGCGGGCGCACGATCCGCGAATTCGTGCTGGGCGTGATGATCGTGCCGGTGGCGCTGAGCATGTTGTGGTTTTCCACCTTCGGGGGTGCGGCCATCCATTTCGAGATATTCGAGAATGCGGGCATCGCGGACGCGGTGGCGCGCGAGGTGCCGGCGGGGTTGTACGTGCTGCTTGAGCAACTGCCGGGCGGGGGCCTTTGGGCGGTGCTGGCGATCCTGCTGGTGTGCATGTTCTTGGTGACATCCGCCGATTCCGCAACGGTAGTTCTGGGCATGTTCACGGCGCGCGGGGTGCTTAACCCGTCGCGCATGCTGCGGCTGCTATGGGGGGTGGCGCAGTTGCTTGTGGTGGTGGTGCTGCTGCTGACCGGGGGATTGGAAAGCCTGCGCACGGTGTCGATCATCGCGGCGTTTCCGTTCATGTTGCTGATGTGCGTGATCGCGGTATCCCTGTATCGTGACGTGCAGCAGGATTTCGAGATGCAGGACGAAAAGGCGCGCTTACTGAGCAACCGCATCGACAACCTCCTGCTGCGCGAGTCGGAGCGCCGGGCCGCTGAAGAGGCCGCCGAGCAGACCCACCCAAGCGCCCCCGACTGCGATACGCCGTCCGATGGATCGGACGTCGGCGGCAGCTAGTGCGCGCTGGCGCATTTTGGCGCAGGGCGGGCGCGAGGGTTGTAATATGCAGGCTGTGCGATACGTTTAAGAAAGACTACCCAAAAGGAGGCGACCATGCCCAAGCTTATCCGTCTCTACATCAAGCACGTCCTGATCG
>CAZOKA010000340.1:0-2715 GCA_964580265.1 uncultured Rhodobacterales bacterium
ATCAAGACGGGCGAGGGCACCGCCAGCCTGATCTCGGACCTGTTGAAAGAAGCGTTTCGATACACTCCCCTGTCGCGGCTGGCATCGGTCCTTGCCTATACCTCGATGCAACGGCTCAAGAAACGCATCGACCCGCGCCGCGCCAATGGCGGCATCTTTCTGGGCCTGAACGGAACGGTGGTCAAATCCCATGGTGCGGCCGATGCCACCGGCGTTTCCTCGGCGGTCAAGCTGGCCTTTCACCTGGCTCAATCGGGCTTTTCCGAAAAGCTTGCTGCAAGGGTTGCATCGGCCACTGCCCTCGCCGAAGATGAGATAACAGATCAACCCTCAGATGGTGACAAAGAATGACCCGACGCGCCGTAGTCAAAGGCGTCGGGCACTACCTGCCCAATCGCGTAGTGCCCAACAGCGAATTCGAGAAATCGCTCGACACAAGCGATGAGTGGATTCGTTCCCGCTCGGGGATTGAACGCCGCCATTTCGCCGCCGAGGGCGAAACGACATCGGTTCTGGCCACACATGCCGCGCGGGCCGCGCTTGATGATGCTGGCCTGACGGCTGACGATATCGATGCGATCATCCTTGCCACCTCCACCGCCGATCTGACGTTTCCATCAGCCGCTACCATGGTTCAGGCCAACCTGGGAATGACCCAGGGCTTTGCCTTCGATGTGCAGGCTGTCTGCGCCGGGTTCGTCTATGCAATGGCAAATGCCAGCGCCCTGATCGCCTCGGGGCAGGCAAACCGTGTGTTGGTGATCGGATCGGAAACTTTCAGCCGGATCATGGACTGGACCGACCGCTCCACCTGCGTGTTGTTCGGCGATGGCGCCGGCGCGCTGATCCTTGAGGGGCAAGAGGGCGCTGGCACCGCACTAGATCGCGGCATCCTGTCAACCGACCTGCATTCGGACGGGCGCTATCGCGACATCCTCTATGTTGATGGCGGCGTTTCCACACAAACCACCGGCCACCTGCGGATGCAGGGCCGCGAGGTGTTTCGCCATGCCATCGACAAGCTGGCGGCAACCGCACATGCCGCGCTGGACAAGGCCGGACTGGATGGCGGCGACGTGGATTGGATCGTGCCGCACCAGGCCAATATCCGCATCATCCAGGGCACCGCCAAGAAAATGAACCTGCCGATGGATCATGTCGTCGTCACAGTTCAGGATCACGGCAATACCTCCGCGGCGTCGATCCCGCTCGCGCTGTCCGTCGGACGCGATCGCGGCCAGATAAAAGAGGGCGATCTGCTGGTGACAGAGGCAATTGGCGGCGGCCTTGCCTGGGGTTCTGTCGTCCTGCGCTGGTAGCGCGCGCCGCGCCCAGATGAACCGGGATAAACCGAGCTTCCCAAGTCATTGATATTGACTCGGAAATTCTCTTGACCCTATTGTCTCTCAAAACGGGGGACTCCGGCATGAGCGAAAAGACACTGACCCGAATGGATCTGAGCGAAGCCATATTTCGCGAGGTGGGGTTGTCACGCAACGACTCGGCCCAGATCGTCGAAAGCGTCCTGACCCGCATGTCCGATGCGCTGGTCGCAGGAGAGCAGGTGAAGATATCTTCCTTCGGCACATTCTCGGTTCGGGACAAGGCCGCCCGCATTGGCCGCAATCCCAAGACAGGCGAAGAGGTTCCGATCAATCCGCGCCGCGTTTTGACCTTTCGACCATCGCACCTGATGAAGGATCGCGTGGCCGACGGCAATAAACGCTGAGGATGGGATAGAAGGGGGCGCTTATGGGCAAATCACCCGACGCCTTTCGCACGATCAGCGAAGTGGCGGAATGGCTGGATCGCCCCGCCCATGTCCTGCGCTTTTGGGAAAGCAAGTTTTCACAGATCAAGCCCGTCAAACGCGCGGGCGGGCGGCGGTATTACCGGCCGCAGGACATGCTGTTGCTCGGCGGCATCAAGAAGCTGCTCCATGACGAAGGCATGACCATAAAGGGCGTCCAGAAGGTTCTGCGCGAGCATGGCGTAAAGCATGTCGCGGACCTCTCCGACCCGCTCGATGACACGTTCGCGTATGATGCGCCCGGCTATCCGCACGGCACCGATGCAAGCGCTGGCAGCAGCATCGACGTGCCCGAGGACACACCGCAAGGCGCACGCGTGCTGACATTCCCGCGCGAGGGGCAACCGCAACAGCCCGCCACGAAAGAAAAATCCAAAATTCGCCCGGTAGAGGCAGAAGCCGAAACGGCAGCACCACCCGCCCCCGCGCCGCAGGCACCTGACGAGGCGCAAGATACGCCCGCGCCCGTGGCCGAAAAGCACGCCCCGACGCCCTCAGAGGCCGATAGGCCCCAAGATGCTGTCGTGGCCGATGATACCGTGACCACACAAGAGGCACCCGCGCAAACGAGCCGGGCTGCTCAACCGCCGACGCCCCCGGTCGATACGCCTTCAAGACCGGCACCGGCCCCAAGCGCCCCTACCCCATCCGAAGGCGCGCGCCCTTCTTCGCTCTGCGCGACCATTGCCGCTCTGAAGGCCCCCATCGACGCGAAAAACAGCGCCCGGGTGCGCACCCTGCTCGACCAGTTGATCGCACTTTACGCCCCCACCGAATACGCGCGCAAAGAGTAGCGGAAAATTGGTAATTTCCCCTTGCCCTGCCAGCCAGAAACGGTATGAAAGCGACATCGTCGGGCTATGGCGCAGCCTGGTAGCGCGTCCGTCTGGGGGACGGAAGGTCGC
>CAZOKA010000341.1:0-2710 GCA_964580265.1 uncultured Rhodobacterales bacterium
CCGCCGCGCATCGCCGGGCCGCCCCCCGGCACGGCGATTTGGCTGCAACCTGCGCTACGCAGTTGGGTTTTTCGGACTTGGCTGGCATAAAGTGCCATGACACCAGCGTAGGATCGCCGCACCGCGGCCCGGCGATGCGCGGCTCCTGCCCAAGGTCCGCTCCAGGCCGAACGCGGACAACACCACGCAGGCCTGATCCGGCGCAAAGGGCTCGGAGCGGTCATTGCCCCTCCGAGCCTCGCGATTGGTTGTTTGCACCACGAAATGCAAAGGATCAGCCGTGCAGGTGATCCACGATTTGCAAGTGCTGGGCCTGCGCGGCGATCTCCTGCATCCAGCGGCTCACGAGCGCCGGATCGGAGGGGGCGGCAATGACGCCAGCGGGCAATTCGCCCTTGAGCACGGAATTGACAGCCATCGACACGGTGATCGACACAAGGCGCGCCATGGCGGTGCTATTTTCGTCGCCCCATGCGTCCATCACGTAGGTCTTGTGCCAGACGGTTGTGCCGCCCTTGTCGGCCTTGAGGTCAACGCACAGCACGACGCGATCCGGCTCGCCCTCGTCATAGGCGTTTTCGCGCCAGAACTGGTCGGACATTTCCTTGAGCCGCGCCTCGCCTGCATCCCCTTCCAGGGTTTCGATCTCGCGAAAGATGTCGGACCATGCGTTGGTCCAGCCATCCAGGCGCAGGGTGCCGCGCACGAACTGGCGTACCGGCCAATCCGGCCCGAAATTGTATTCCGCCATGAACGGCAGGGAATCGCGATTGGGGTAGACCTCGAAATCTTCGGGTGCGGGTAGGGGGGCGGTGTAGGTGCTGATCGCGTCCCACGGACGATCGACGCGCAGTTCCTTGAATTCGCGTATGGACCTGGAGGGCGAGCGCAGCGCCTTGAGCACGCCCAGGGGTGACCAGCTGAACTTGTAGCGGAACGGGTTGGGGTGCTTGGGCACGCCGCCGCAATAGGAGGTGAAGGATACTTCGTTGGACGGATCATAGGCGTTCGAGGCGCGATACTCGGCCACAAGGTGATGCGCCATCAGGTGATCGATGCCTGGATCGAGGCCCACTTCGTTGACAAAAGTCAGCCCCTTTTCGCGCGCCGTCTCGTCCAGCGCGCGCATTTCCGGCGCGATGTAGGAGGACGATACGAAATGCGCGCCCTTCGCAAGGCACAGCTCGGCCAGCGGAACATGCCAGTCACCCGGCAGCATCGATACCACCACGTCGCCCGCCGCCAGTGCGGTGTCCAGCGCGGCGATGTCGAACGGCTCGATCCGGTCGGTCAGATCGCCAACCGCATCGCGGGCCTTGTCCACGCTGCGGTTCCAGACGGTGATGTCGTGACCTTCCTCTATCAGCCGCCGCAGGCCCGGAATGGCCGAAAGGCCGGTGCCACACCAATGAATTGTCATGCCTGATCCTCCTTGTGGGTATGTATGCGTTCGGCCCGCGTCAGAGCCGGGCGATGTGATCGTGGAATGTTGCTTCTGCCCGGCTCCAGATATCGCTTTCGTGTGCCGTCAATGCCAGCAGCGATGGCAGGAGCTGTTCGGCATAATCCCGAGAGCTTTCGACCGGCAGCATCGACGGCAGGTTGTCGATCGCGGTCACGTCCAGAACCGGATCGTCGTGCACCCGCAGAGCGGGCTGGTGCCAGGTTGTTGTCCGGTCATAAACCTTGATCGGGGAAAAGTCGCTATCGGGGTCGCAGGCGATATCGCCGATGACCGACAGGGCGCGCGCGGCTTGCCTGGCTTCGGCGGGCACGAACACTGGCGTTCCGGGGCGCGCGAGGATGCAATTCAGGAATATCTCATGTTCCATGATCTCGGGGAACGGCCCGCCATGGGCGGTTTCGGCCATATCCCATTTGGTTACGCAGACGCCCATGGCTTCGCACAGGTCGGCGGCGCCGGTGCCGACGCGGCCGAGCGCGCCGATGACGATGGCGCGCGGACGGGGGGAGCCGGTGGCATCCATTTCGGTACGCAGCCCGGTCAGAAGCGCGTCGCGACCGGGATACACCGCGACCGGGCCGCAAATCCTGCCATGCTGTTGCGCCGCCCAGCATTTGAGCGACACCGCCGCCCCGGCGAAACCGGCCCAATAGCCGAAGGCGGCGACGCGCCGACCGTTTTCATCGACGAGGTATTCCAGATCCAGCAGCGTGCCGCCCCCTGCCTTGAAACGCTGAAGCAGGCGTTGCCCTGCTGGCTGTCCCTTGAACGCGTGGCCGAACATGATGTGCCGGTGCGGCAGAGGCGTGCCGTCTTCGGGCAGCTCCTTGAGCCCGAAGACGATCGCATCGCGCGGCGCCTCGGGCCAGGCCCCTTGCGGCGCGATTTCCGCACCGGCCTTGCGATAGCCGTCGATACCAATGGCGCGCACGTTGCTTTCTTCCACGGTCACGCGGATGCCCGCCGCGATCAGGGCCGCCGCGCCCTCGGGGGTCAGGCCGACCCGCTCTTCGTTGGCGCGCTGTTCGGCGCGCACCCACAGATGTGTCATGTGGTGATCTTCCCTCGCTTGTCTCGGGCGGCATACTCGTGTCCACCGCCTGACACAAGTTAGCCAATGTTGATCTGGCTTGCCATGCCGGGGCATGGGGCATGAATGGCCTGGAGCGGTCGTTGGGCAACCGTTTGAGGAGCCGCGCGGTGCCCGACCGCCGGGTGGGCGCAACAACGATTGTGGCTCGCGCT
>CAZOKA010000342.1:0-2686 GCA_964580265.1 uncultured Rhodobacterales bacterium
GCGCCCCGAGAATGCCACCATAGGAATAGCCCGCAACTGCCACCTCTGATTGCAGGCGCGGCACAGAGGCGCGCAATGTTGCCACTGCCATGGGTGAAAGTGGGCTGACCGGTTCCAGGATCGCGACCCCAAGCGCCGGATCGCTGCGCAGGATGCGCGCCTCGGCCTGGTCACCCAGGGTAATGCGACCGCATGATTGCACCGCCTCGGAAGTGGTGGCCACCAGGCCATTCCCCCCAATGAAGAAGCCCGAGCGTGACAGGCGCGGCTTGCGCACTTCCAGCCCCGATACCAGGTCCACATCCTGCAGGGAATTGGCGCCCGCGGACGGGTCCAGCACGCCGTTCAGGCGGGTGAAACTGGTCTGCATTTCACGCAACAATCGGCCCCGGCGCGCATCATCGCCCGTCGGCCAGATCAGGGTGAACCCCTTGACATGCCCGTCCTGAAGACGCGCCTCGGTATGCGAGATGAACTCGTCTCCGATGCCAACAAGGCGGAAGTCGTCGCGCCCCCGCTCGCGCGGGCCGTCGGGCGGCACGATCTTGAGCGTTTGCATGATGTCGTAAAGCCCGAACAAGGTGTCACGATCGCCCGGCTGGCTGATCAGCAACACGCGCGCGGGCAGGTCACCACTGGCCGTGTAATGCACGAAGGGCGGCTCCAGGTGGTCGAACTCGACCACCCCCATGGGCAGCTTCATCTCGATGCCCGCGTTGTCATCGCGCACCAGGCGCAGGCCCAGCCCCTCAAGAACGGCATTGTACTGCGCCAGCAACTGCTCCCGCTGGCGCGTGGTCAGGATGCTGGTCGGCTCGTGCCCGTTGTTGCGCTGCCATTCGGCCATCGCGGCGCGCGTGCCGGGGCCGATCGCGCCATCGATGCCGTATTCGTAATACCCGGCCCATTTCAACGCGATCTGCAGGGCCCTGCGTTCCTCGGCATCAAGCTGCGCTTCGCTTGCACGCGCCTCGCGCGGGGTTTCCTCGACTGGCTCCATCGTCGTTTCGGTCTGCGCCTGCTGCGTGACCTCGGGCGCAGCCTCGGCCTCTGTCGTGGCCTCAACCTCAGTCGTATCAGCCTCGGCCACCTGGGCTTGCTCCTCGGTGCGTTGGCCCGGCGTGACCGGCGGCAAATTCAGCAGGTTCGCCCCACGGGGCCAGAACTGCTGCCGAAAGGCGTTGGCGCCGATCAGGAAACTGTCGGCCGGGATCGCCCCCTCGGCCCGGTAGGCGCGCAGCACCTGGTCAGCGTCGCCGCGCGTATACGGCCCCAGCGAAATACCATAGGAGCCATTGGTCAGGATGAACCCGTTTACATCGGGCAGTTCCGCCGAATAACTGCGTGCGCGTTGTTGCGCGGCGGCAAGGGTATCGGCCGCCTCGATCTGCACCCAGACCACATTTTGCTGCGCGAAAACGGCGCGCGATGCGAGCAGGCCCCAAATCAACGCGATAACGAGAACTCTGAACATATTTGAATAATTCCCCTGTTGCGGCATTTCTTTTTGTCAATCTGGCCGACTTTTACCAAAATACAAAGAGTAGTGAACCAGATTAATGCATTTTCCCGCGATTGACCCCGGCAGCGCCGCGCCGTAGGTAGAGGCCGCGTTTCAGGTGGCCGCGCAAGGGCCGCCGTAATCGGCCGGACGGGGCAGGGATCATGAACAGCCAAGACACCAAACCGCGCAGTTTCCAGGAGATCATCCTGAGGCTTCAGGCTTATTGGTCGGCCAAGGGCTGCGCGGTGATGCAGCCTTACGACATGGAGGTTGGCGCCGGCACCTTTCACCCGGCGACGACGCTGCGCTCGCTCGGCTCGAAACCCTGGGCGGCGGCCTACGTGCAGCCGTCCCGCCGCCCCACCGACGGGCGCTATGGCGAGAACCCCAACCGGTTGCAGCACTATTACCAGTACCAGGTTCTGATCAAACCCAGCCCGCCCGATCTTCAGGCGCTCTATCTCGGCTCGCTCGAGGCGATCGGCATCGACATGGCGCTGCACGACATCCGCTTTGTCGAAGATGACTGGGAAAGTCCGACATTGGGTGCCTGGGGCCTCGGCTGGGAGGTATGGTGCGACGGTATGGAAGTCAGCCAGTTCACCTATTTCCAGCAGGTCGGCGGCCATGATTGCCACCCCGTCTCGGGCGAGCTGACCTACGGGTTGGAGCGGCTGGCGATGTACGTGCTGGGCATCGATCACGTGATGGACATGCCCTATAACGACCCCGACGCGCCGATCGCGCTCAGTTATGGGGACGTGTTCCGCCAGACCGAGCAGGAATATTCGCGCTGGAATTTCGACGTGGCCGATACGCAGGTGCTGCTGCGCCACTTCGAAGAGGCCGAGGCCGAATGCGCCGCCATCCTGCAGCAGCCCCTTGATGACCCGAAAACCGGCCAACGCATCGTCATGGCCCATCCCGCCTATGACCAGTGCATCAAGGCCAGCCACATCTTCAACCTGCTCGACGCACGCGGCGTGATCTCCGTGACCGAGCGCCAGGCCTATATCGGGCGCGTGCGCGCGCTGGCCCGGATGTGCGCCGATGCCTTCGTGCAGACCGATGCGGGGGGCCACGTCGCATGATCGGAAAAATACTCGCCGCCATGATTGTTTTGACTGCCGCCCTGGGCGGGGCCGCCATCTATTACCTGCAGGTCTATGCCTATTACGACAC
>CAZOKA010000343.1:0-2675 GCA_964580265.1 uncultured Rhodobacterales bacterium
GAAGGGTTCGTGCATTCGCGCGAAAAGGGGATGGTCGAGGCGATCCCGTCCTCCGAGGGCCTGTTCGCCCGCCGCCGAATCCAGATCAGCGAACCGCTCGACGATTTCTTTTTCACCGACGATTACCGTCACCTGATGGGCGCCACGCGCGACACTGCGCGCGCGGTGGTGGTGAACCTGAACGTGGGCCGCGAGATCGCCGAGCTGCCGCTGCCGGGCATGCCTCACCTGGGCTCGGGCATCTCGTGGCAGCGAGACGGGCGGCGGGTGATGGCCACGCCGCACCTGAAGGAAGGCAAGCTGTCGGTGATCGACACCTCGGACTGGCAGGTGATCGGCACGATCGAGACCGAGGGCCCCGGTTTCTTCCTTAGAAGTCACGAGACATCGCCCTACATCTGGGCGGACGTGTTCTTCGGCCCCAACCGCGACGTGATGCATGTGATCGACAAGCAATCGTTGGAAATCGTCAGGACATTGCGGCCCGAACCGGGCGCGACCGTGGCGCATGTGGAATTCACCCGTGACGGCGCCCACGCGCTCGTTTCGGTCTGGGAAGAGGAGGGCGCCGTGATCGTCTACGACGCGGCGACACTGCAGGAGGTCCGGCGGCTGCCGATGCGCAAGCCATCCGGGAAATACAATGTTTTCAACAAGATCACCTTTTCGGAGGGAACGAGCCATTAGACCGTTGACGACACAGGTTCCGGCCGGGGCGCCCGCCCGCGCCATCGTGATCAGCCACGGCCAGCCATCGGAGCCGGGCCCGGCGGAACAGGCGCTGGCCCGGTTCGCGGGCAGCGTGGCAGAGCATCTGCCGGGGTGGCAGGTGGCCGGCGCGACATTGGCCGGCCCCGGCGCGCTCGACCGCGCGTTCGAGGCCGTGGGGCAGGGCGCGCTGATCTATCCGATGTTCATGACCGGGGGGTGGTTCACCAGCGACGCGCTGCGCAAACGGCTGGCGGCGCGCGGGGCGCATGTGCTGCCGCCTTTCGGGCAGGATGCGGGCCTGCCCGGCCTGGCGCTGGAGATCCTGCGCGCGGCCATGGCGGCGCGTGGCTGGCAGGCAGAGGAAACGCAGGTGTTCATCGCCGCCCACGGCTCGGGGCGCAGTCGGCGCTCGGCCGAGGATACACGCGCCTTCGCCGACGCGCTGGCCCGCCAGCAACGCTTTGCCGAAATCCGCGTGGGTTTCGTCGAAGAGCCGCCCTATCTGGCCGATGCGGCCGCGGGGCTGAACGCGCAAGCCGTCTGCCTGCCGTTCTTTGCCGCCGCGGGCGGTCATGTTCAGGACGACATCCCCGAAGCACTGCAGGCGGCCCGGTTCGGCGGCGTCCGGCTGGCCCCGATCGGTTGCGCCGAGGGCGCGCCGGCACTGGTTGCGCGCGCCCTGGGCCGGGCGGAGGTGCCGGCATGACCGAGGCAAAGCACAAACGGGTGAAACTCTACCTGCTGCTATATCCCTTCACCGCGCTGGCGGTGGCGATCAACCTCTTCATGCTGGGGCTGATGTGGCAGGCCATCGGGCTGCCGGCGATCCCGCCGGTGCCGGCGCTAGTGCTGTCTGTCCCGCTCGGCCTGCCGGCGAACTGGTTGGTGACACGTTGGGTGGCGGGCCTGATCGATGAGGCCGAGGGCCGGCGATAGGCCCGGGCCGTCAGTAGCGCGCCCGCATCTGGTAACCCTGGTGGAAGGTCATCCGCACGAAGGTGACAGGCGCGCCGCGGAACCACGTCGTGCGCTCCATCTGGAACAGCGGCGTGCCGGGGGGAACCGACAGGAACTCGGGCAGCGGGCCAACGGAGGGCACGGCCGAGAGGAAGATCTCGGCCTCCGAGAACGGCACCTCGTTGAGCAGCCATTCATTGGGCCCCACGGTCTGGAAATCCTCCTCCACCACATGGGGCACCGCGCGGATGTTGATCCAGCGCTCCTCGAACTGGAACGGCCGGTTGTCGGCATGGTGCATGCATTGCAGATGCATCACCTGTGCGCCATCCTCAAGCGCCAGCCGCGACTGCAGCCAGGCCGGGCAGCCCATCAGCGTGCGACTGACCAGCGCATAGCGGTAGGCGGCGTTCATGTCCTCGACCGTCTGGCGGACGACGGGAATGTCCAGCCGGGCCTGCTTGGCGGGCAGCGTTGCCACGCGGGTGCCGCCCTTGCGTTTGCGCTGGATGACGCCCCGGTCGGCCAGCTCTCTCAGGGCGCGGTTAACCGTGGCGCGCGCGCAGCCGAATTCCTCGGCCAGTTCCAGCTCGGTGGGCAGCAGCGTGCCCTGCGGCCAGACCCGGGTCTGGATACGCTCGATTACCTCGTCGCGCACGTCCTGGAAGCCGGATATCTTGCGGGCGGTCACGATGCGAATTCGATTAATATTGCATACATATTCATATTATGTATGGGTTTAATCGGATTGTAAAGGGATGCTGCGCAGATCACCGGGTCAAGGCAAGCAGCGCGGAAGGACTGGTCGACGTGAGTCCGCGCATCCCGACAGACCCTCACACCCCCGCCATAAGGTCGGCGATGGCGCTTCGGTATGCCGTTTCGACCGCCTCGCGCGCCACGTGCCGTCCGCCCTGCACCCGGTGCCGCCCGGCCGACCAAAGGTCGGTGACCACCCGGTCCTTGGCGGCGAAGCACAGCCCGTCGAGCAACTGGTCGTCCCGCAG
>CAZOKA010000344.1:0-2667 GCA_964580265.1 uncultured Rhodobacterales bacterium
ATGTCGTTGACCTGCTGGAGGATCTGGACGAGCCGCGCCACGGCGCCATCCTGGACGCGCTGGAGGATGCCGACCGCGTCGCCGTGCAGCAGGCGCTGTCCTACCCGGAGTATTCGGCCGGCCGCCTGATGCAGCGCGAGGTCGTTGCCGCGCCGGAACACTGGACGGTTGGCGACGCGATCGACTACCTGCGCGGCTCTGACGATCTGCCGGACCAGTTCTATCACATGGTCCTGGTCAATCCGCGTATGCACCCGGTCGGCAACGTGACCCTGGGCAAGATCATGCGCTCAAGCCGCGATGTGAAGCTGATCGACATTGTCGAGGACGTGTTCCAGATCATCCCGGCAACGCAGGACGAAGGCGATGTGGCCTATGCCTTCAACCAGTATCACCTGATTTCGGCCCCGGTGGTGGACGAGGACGAGCGCCTTGTAGGGGTCATCACCATCGACGACGCCATGTCGGTGCTGGACGAGGAACACGAGGAAGACATTCTGCGCCTTGCAGGTGTGAGCGAGGAATCCAGCCTGTCGGACACCATATTCGAGGCGGCCAAGGGGCGCGCGGTCTGGTTGTTCGTGAACCTGCTGACCGCGATCCTGGCGTCGATGGTGATCAACATGTATGCCGATACGATCAATCAGATGGTTGCGCTTGCCGTGCTGATGCCGATCGTCGCGTCGATGGGCGGGAACGCGGGCACGCAAACGATGACGGTGGCCGTGCGGGCCATCGCCACGCGCGACTTGACCGCGCAGAACGCCATGCGCGTGGTGGGGCGCGAGCTTTCTGTGGGGGCGCTGAACGGCGCGGCGTTCGGGTTGTTGATGGCTTTTGTCGCTGGCGTTTGGTTCGGGGTGCCGATGCTGGCGGCGGTGATCGGGTTGGCGATGCTGCTCACGCAGGTGGCCGCGGCGCTTGGCGGGATCGTGATTCCCATGCTGCTGGACCGGATGAAGATCGACCCGGCGCTGGCGTCGGGGCCGTTCGTGACGACGATCACCGATGTGGTGGGCTTCTTCGCCTTCCTGGGGCTGGCGGCGGCGGTGCTGCTGTGAGCGGCGGGATCGAGGATATCAAGGCCGAGGCGCGCCGCGCCGCATTCGCCCGGCGCAAGGCGGCGCATGCCGCGCTTGGCGCGGACCGGAGCGAGCACTTGGCGCAGGTTCTGGCCCGGCATAGGGGGCGGCCACTGGCGGGGTACATGCCGATCCGCACCGAGATCAGCCCCTTGTCGGCGATGGCGGAGGCCTCGCGCCACGGGCCGGTCGGTGTGCCGGTGATCGAATGTCCCGGTCTGCCGTTGCGGTTTTCGCAATGGTGGCCGGGTTGTGCATTGCGTGAGGGGCCGTTTGGCGCGCAGGTGCCGGTTGTCGATGATTGGATCGTGCCCGAGGTGGTGATCGTGCCGCTGGTTGCGTTTGATCGGGCCGGCGGGCGTCTGGGCTATGGCGGCGGGTTTTACGATCGCACGCTGGAGCAGTTGCGGACAAATCAGCCCGAAACACTGGCCATCGGGTTCGCCTACAGCGCGCAGGAGGCCGATAACCTGCCATTGGAGCCGACCGATCAGCCGCTGGACATGGTCGTGACCGAAGCCGGAATCGTGACGTTCTGACAGGCAAACGCCCTTGCCGGGGCGCGCGATCCGGCATAGCCAAGACACATGAGAATCTTGTTTTTGGGCGATGTCATGGGCCGGGCCGGACGGCAGGCGGTGACCGAGGCGCTGCCGCGCATGCGCAGCGAATGGCGGGTGGATTTCGTTGTGGTCAATGCTGACAACGCGACGGGCGGCATGGGGTGCAACGCGGCGCATGCCAGCGCCCTGCTGGCGGCGGGCGCCGATTGCCTGACGCTGGGCGATCATTGCTTCGATCAAAAGGACATGCTGCAGGCCGTTGAGGGGGACACGCGTCTTCTCAGGCCGATCAACTTTGCCAAGTCGGCGCCGGGGCGGGGCGCGCGGGTGTTTCAGGATGCGCGCGGGCGCAAGGTGCTGGTGGCGCATGTGCTGGGTAACGTGTTCATGAAGCGGGCGTTCGATGATCCGTTTTCGGCCATTGATTCGGTCCTGCGCACCCATCCGCTTGGCGGCGCGGTGCAGGCGGCGGTGGTCGATATGCATTGCGAGGCCACCAGCGAGAAAATGGCCATGGGCCATTTCTGCGACGGGCGCGCCAGCATGGTGGTGGGCACGCACACCCATTCGCCGACGGCGGACGCGCAGATACTGCCCGGCGGCGCGGCCTATCAGACCGACACCGGCATGTGCGGCGATTACCTGAGCGTGATCGGCATGGACAAGGCCGAACCGATGCGCCGGTTCGTGACCGGCATGGGCAAGACGCGGTTCACCCCCGCCATGGGCGAGGTGACGCTATCGGGACTGCTGGTGGACACCGACGACGCCACCGGTAAGGCGCGCGATGTGCGCATGATCCGGCAGGGTGGGCGGCTGGAGCCATCGGCGCCGTGAGCTACCTGCGTGGGCCGCGCTAGAGTTGTCTACGCGATACGAGCTACCCAATGGTGATCTTGCCTGCGGCGCATGGGGGGAATGGTGGTCTTTTCCTGCCATTGAAAGCCTGACACCAATGCGCGGAGTCAAGGCGCGTAGCGCCGCCGCGCAGCGGTCATGCCAGAGGCATGCTTTCAGCATGA
>CAZOKA010000345.1:0-2662 GCA_964580265.1 uncultured Rhodobacterales bacterium
CCCAAGACCACCATGAACGGCGTGAATGCCATGTTGAAGAACGGCGCGCCCACAGACAGCTTGCGACCAAGGATCAACTCGCCCACCAGCGGCCAGATCGTGCCGACGAACACCACCAAGGCACTGACCGCCAGCAGGATGTTATTGAGCACCAGTGCCCCCTCGCGGCTGACCGGGGAAAACACGCCGCGCGCCTCCAAAACGCCCGCGCGCGCCGAATACAGGATCAGCGCGCCGCCCATGAATACCGCCAGGATCAGCAGGATGAACACGCCCCGCTCGGGATCGTTGGCAAAGGCATGAACCGATGTGATCACCCCCGAGCGCACGATGAACGTCCCGATCAGCGAAAACCCGAACGCCATGATCGCCAGCAGGATCGTCCAGCTTTTCAGCGACTCGCGCTTTTCGACCACCACCGCCGAATGCAGCAGCGCCGCCGCGATCAGCCAGGGCATGAAACTGGCGTTCTCAACCGGATCCCAGAACCAGAAACCGCCCCAGCCCAGCTCGTAATACGCCCACCAACTGCCAAGCGCGATACCGACGGTCAGGAACATCCACGCCGCCAGCGTCCAGGGCCGCACCCAGCGGGCCCAGGCGGCATCGACACGCCCCTCGATCAACGCCGCCACGGCAAAGGAAAACGCCATGCTCAGGCCGACGTAGCCGAGGTAAAGAAACGGCGGATGAAACGCCAGGCCGGGATCTTGCAACAGCGGATTCAGGTCGCGCCCGTTCATCGGCGGCACGGCCATCCGCTCGAACGGGTTCGACGTGATCAGGATAAAGGCATAGAACGCCACGCCGATCGCGCTCTGCACCGCCAGAACCCGCGCCTTCAGCGTCGGCGGAAGGTTCCCGCCGAACCACGCCGCAGAAACACCGAACAGCGTCAGGATCAACACCCACAGCAGCATCGATCCCTCGTGATTCCCCCAAACCCCGGTGATCTTGTAGAGCATCGGCTTGGCGGTATGGCTGTTGTTGACCACCAGCTTGACCGAGAAATCCGAGGTGACGAAGGCATAGGTCAGCGCGGCAAAAGAGAATGCGACCAGCAGGAACTGCGCATTCGCGGCCGGGTCCGCCACCGCCATCCAGCCGGGCCAACGTTTGTGGGCGCCGATAAGCGGAACGATAACCTGCACGCAGGCGACCACGGCGGCAAGGATAAGGGCGAAGTGACCGAGTTCTATAATCATGCGGCATATATATCCATTAACGCCAGACAGGCCAATGCGAATTCGCCCGCGCTTTGTATCAGATTGTCGCGCCCTCACCGCCCCGCCCGGCGGCGCCAGTCGCTCAGCGCCGGGTTGGCATCAGGGCGCAGCACCTCCAGCGTCAGCGCGGCATCGGGAAGGCTGTCCGCGCCGCCGGGGCTGCCCGAGCCGGGGGGCGCCGATACCGCGGCACCAGGCGCCGCCTGCCGCCCCATGCGCAAAGAGCGGCGGAACTCGTGCCCCTTGGCCTGGTATCGGGCGCCGAAATAGAACGACACGATCGCCCCCATCAGCCACCACAGCGGCTCGGGCACCAGCGCAAGCCCCGCCATGCGCGCGGCGAACCATGCCGGATCGAACATCGCCGCCCCGAACAGCGCCAGCGTGCCAAGCGCCATCGCCGGGCGCGGCACACGGTTCAGCGCGTCCATCGCCCGGTCGAACCGGCCGCGCCGGGGGGCGGCGAACTCGGCCCCGAACTGCGCCAGCGCGGCATGGGTGCGGTCCGCATCCCGCGCCGCCATGGCCTCGGCATTGGGGCGAAACACCTCGACCGATTCGCGCAAGACATTGCGCCCCGAGCCGAACAGAATACGCGCAATCGCTTCAATCAATCCCATGCCTTGACCCTTTCGTGAAACTCCGCCGCGCCCAGGTGATAGCGCGGCGCGATGAACGCCTCGGCCCGCCTGATCCAGCCCCCCTTGCCGCCGTCCCGCCTGCGCGCGTACTTGCGCGAGGCCGGGCGCCGGTCGGCCAGCCGCAGGTAATAGCTGCGCCGCGCGATCCCGTAGGCATCGCGCAGGTGGCCCGGCGCCGCCTCGTAGGCCGCGCGGGCGGCCTCGGCCGTCTGCGGCCCGATCACCCCGTCAACCGCCACCGCGTGCCCCATCTCGCGCAAGAGCCGCTGCAGGATGCGCACCGCGTTTGCGCCCGCGTTCACATACATGTCGAACACCGTGTCATGCAGCACGGCAGGCAACCTGCTTATGCCCGGCCTGCGGAAATAGTGTGTGATGAAAATCTCGGTGGCCTGCGCGCGGCTCAACGCCCGCACATCGGCCACGTCCACGGCGCCATCGCCGGTCACGTCCAGCCCCAGACGCCGCAAGGTGTGAATGGTCACACCGTGGTTCGTCGCCCCGCCCGGATCATCCGGGTCGTTCACGAAGCCGCCCTCGCGCGCCACGATCTCGTCGGCCATGTCATGAATATCCCGCACGTCGCACCCTTTCCCGCAATCATCGCGGGACAGGCTGCGGCGCGAGGGTTAACGCGGCGATACCGGCGCGCGCGGCGCGCCCGGTCAGCCCTCGGGCGGGGCCTCGTACACGCCCTGTTCCTTCAGCGCGTCAACGACTTCCTTGGGCATGTAGGACTCGTCATGTTTGGCAAGGATTTCAGTAGCTTCAAAGGTGCCGTCAATGTAGCGCCCC
>CAZOKA010000346.1:0-2653 GCA_964580265.1 uncultured Rhodobacterales bacterium
TGGTCTATGGCTTGCGAATGATTCGATCGGACGTGAACCTGCTGGATGGAAACTCTCTAGGCACCGCCGAGGGGGTTGCGGCGCTGGCGCCGGGCGATGCGCTGATCACCACCAGTTGTGCGCCCTATTCCGCGCAGGTGGTCGAGGTGGCCCGCGTCGCCGCTGACAAGGGGGTCGCGGTGGTGGCGCTGACCGATACGGTCTCCTCGCCACTTGTCGATACCTCGCGCGCAGCACTTGGTATACCGCATGCCAGCAGCTTCATTTCCAACTCATTGACCAGCTTTATCGTGGTTGCGGAATGTCTGATCAACGGATGCGCTGCCGCCATGCCGGACGCTGCCAAAAATGCGCTGGCCGAGCGTGACAGAATGATAAAGAAGCTTTCGATTGAGTTGTGAAGCTGTTGCCATGGCACGTTTGCAATTTCGGTGAACTCGAGGAGATCGCGAATGCCCTTGATATCGGCCGCCGAGGCCGCACGCTTATCCGTGGCCCCGATGATGGATTGGACCGACAGGCATTGCCGGTACTTCCATCGGTTGTTGACGCGCCAAAGCTTGCTTTACACCGAGATGGTGACCGCGCCCGCCTTGGTGCGCGGTGGTGCGATGCACTTGTTGGAGTTCAACGCGGCGGAACATCCCGTGGCCCTGCAGCTTGGCGGGTCGGACCCGCGCGAGTTGGCGCAAGCGGCCCGACTGGGAGCGGACGCAGGGTATGACGAGATCAACCTCAACTGCGGTTGCCCATCTGACCGGGTTCAGTCGGGCACGTTCGGCGCCGTGCTTATGAAAGACCCGGGCCTTGTGAGCGAGTGCGTCGCGGCCATGATCGAGGCCTGTGAAAAGGAGGTGACGGTCAAGTGCCGGATCGGCGTTGATGACCAGGATCCCGAACTGGTGCTGCCGGAATTCCTGTCACGCGTTGGCGCGGCTGGGTGTGGCCGCGTCACCATCCATGCGCGCAAAGCCTGGCTGCAAGGGCTTAGCCCGAAGGAAAACCGTGATGTGCCGCCGCTGGACCATGCCCTCGTGGTGCGGATGAAGGCGCTTTTCCCAGGGCTTCATATTTCGATCAATGGTGGAATTACCTCGCTTGATCAGGCTCGCGGTTTTCTGGATGCTGGACTGGATGGCGTCATGGTGGGGCGTGCGGCCTATCACCAGCCGGCCGAGATCCTGAGCAAGGCGGATCGCGTGATTTTCGGTGTCGGCAGCGATAGTGACCCGGCCGAGGTCGCGCGCGCGATGATCCCGTATATCAAGGCCCATATGGCCACTGGCGGGCGTTTGCACCAGGTCACGCGGCACATGCTTGGGCTATTCGCAGGGCGACCTGGCGCGCGGGCGTGGCGGCGGGTCTTGTCCGAAGGGGCGCACCGGCCCGATGCCGGGCCGGAGTTGTTGGAACAGGCGTTGGAGCAGATCGAACTGGCCCCCCGCGCGAGGGCGGTGTAAGGCTGCGCGCAACAAGCGACAACAACCGGAGCCATGCCGCATGACCCCCATACCGATGCCCGAGACGACGCTGCTGTTGCAGATGCTGGCGATGCTGATGGTGATCGGCGCCTTTGCCGGAGTGCTGGCCGGATTGCTGGGCGTGGGCGGGGGTATCGTGCTGGTTCCGGCGTTCTTCTATGCCTTCAAGACGCTGGGATACGACGGCCCGCAACTGATGCAGATATGCTTGGCCACCTCGCTGGCGACAATCATCGTGACATCCGTCAGATCGGTGCTCAGCCACAACCGCAAGGGCGCGGTGGACTGGGCGATCCTGCGCGGATGGGCACCGGGGATCGCGGTGGGCGCGGTGCTGGGCGTGCTGGTGGCCGCGTCTCTGCGGTCGGTGACGTTGCAGGGCATATTTGGTGTTCTTGGCCTCGTCATCGGGGCGTATCTTGGGTTCGGGCGGAGCCATTGGCGCCTCGGCCAGGCGATGCCGGGGGGGCTGCGACGGGTGATATTGTCGCCGCTCATGGGCTTTTTGTCGGTGCTGATGGGGATTGGCGGCGGCAGTTTCGGCGTGCCCTTGATGAGCCTTTACAACACCGCCATTCACCGCGCCGTGGCGACGGCGGCGGGGTTTGGCGTGTTGATCGCGGTGCCCTCGGTGGCGGGGTTTCTGCTGCTCGAAATCGACCCGGCGTTTCGACCGCCTTTCACCGTGGGCGCGGTCAACCTGATTGCGTTTGGCGTGACCATCGCGATGACGCTGATCACCGCGCCATGGGGCGTTCGGCTGGCGCATGCGATGGACCCCAAGCCGCTCAAACGGGTGTTCGCGGTGTTCCTGACACTGGTCGCGCTCAACATGTTGCGCAAGGCACTGGGCTGGTAGGTAACGATTGGCGATTGTGCCAGAACGGACGTTTGGGCGCCTGAAACGTCTGATTCGTACAGGTGCGTGCCACCATTAACCAGGTGGCAACCTACGCCGCGCTATCACCATCCGAATGCCGCCCGAATCATGGCGCCGGGCGCAACGGGATGGAGAGCGTGATGCATGGGATTGCCCGCAGGGCGATGCGACGGGTGCGGGGCTGGCCGCGCGGGGCAGGGCGGTCAGCGCTGCGCCTCTTCCGCCTGCTTGGCCAGATCGTCAAGCGCGCGCAGCCGGGTCAGCAACGCGGGCATATCGGCCAGGGGCACCA
>CAZOKA010000347.1:0-2644 GCA_964580265.1 uncultured Rhodobacterales bacterium
GTCGAGGACAGCGTGATCCAGCTATGATAAACCAACGAGCGTTTCGACGTGATCCGCTTGTCAATGGTCGTATCCCATAGCTCGGCCACCACCTGGTGCGGCGCGGGCAGCTTGGGTTTATCCTGGCTCCACGTGTCGGCCACCATCTCGGTGATCGTCAGATCCTTGTCCAGACGCCCGGCCTTGTCATAGGCCCAGTCCGAATTCAGCCATATCGCGCCAAGATACCAAAACGCGAAAATCGCCGCGACAACCGTCAGAATAGGAAGCGTTGCCTGCCTCATGCCTGGCCCCTCCCCTTGGCGGTGTTCGCCGGATGCAGGTCATATATCATCTGAATGCCCCGCGCGCAGGCCATCGCGCACCCGATGCGCAACCTCGATGAATTCGGGCGTATCGCGGATATCAAGCGGCCTTTCCCGTGGCAGGGGGCTTTCGATCACATCGCTGATCCGCCCCGGACGCGGCGACATCACGACGATCCGCGTACTCAGGTAAACCGCCTCGGGAATCGAGTGTGTGACAAAGCAGATCGTCTTGTTGGTACGATCCCACAGCTTCAACAACTGCTCATTAAGGTGATCGCGCACGATCTCGTCCAGTGCGCCAAACGGCTCGTCCATCAGCAGCAGATCGGCATCAAACGCAAGCGCCCGCGCGATCGATGCGCGCTGCTGCATGCCGCCGGACAATTGCCAGGGGTATTTCTTCTCGAACCCCTCCAACTCCACCAGCTCCAGCACCCGCTGAATGCGCCTGGCCTGCTCGGCCTTGTCATAGCCCATGATTTCCAGCGGCAAGCTGATATTGCCCGCGATGGTGCGCCACGGATATAGGCCCGCCGCCTGGAACACGTAGCCGTAGGCACGGGCGCGCCGGGCTTCTTCCGGCGATGTGCCGTTGACGGTCATCGTGCCGCTGGTCGGATGCTCCAGATCCGCCATCGCCCTCAGCAACGTCGTCTTGCCACAGCCCGACGGGCCGATGAAGCTGACGAAATCCCCCTTGGCGATATCCAGCGTCACATCCTTGAGCGCATGCACCGGGCCATCCCCGGTCTGAAACGTCAGCGACAGATCCTTGGCGCTGATCACTGTATCGGTCTTCAAAATCTGTCTCTCCCGCTGGCCGGTATTTATCATTATTGGCTGGCTGCGGGGGCCGGGTTCAACCCCGGCCTGCCCGCTGATGTCGCTTTATTGCCGCTCCGGTCAGATTCCTGCCGGAATATTCATCGGATCGCGGTGGATTTGCTTGGGCGCGGTCAACTCCTTCCACTTCGACAGGGCCACGTTGGCCGACGGGAAGGCCGGGCGCGGCACGAACCGGCCGCGGCCGGGCTGCGGCTGGCTGTTCTGACCCCAGGCCCAGATCACCTCACCGCGGCTGATCGTGTAGCGCGCCTGCGCCTGCACCTCGAACCCCTCGAACACGTTGTAGTCAAGGATCGAATGGTGGTTCGACGCGCTGATCGTCTTGGAAATCTTCGGGTCCCAGACCACGATATCGGCATCCGCCCCCTCCACGATCGCGCCCTTGCGGGGATAGATGTTGAGGATCTTCGCCACGTTGGTGCTGGTCACCGCGACAAACTCGTTGGGCGTCAGGCGGCCCTTCTCGACGCCCTCGGTCCACAGCACCGCCAGCCGCTCCTCCAGCCCGTTCGATCCGTTGGGGATCTTGGTGAAATCATCCACGCCCATGCGCTTCTGCTCGGTCGAAAACGCGGCGTGGTCCGTCGCCACCACCTGCAGCGATCCCGCCTGCAACCCGGCCCACAGGCTATCCTGGTGCTCCTTGTTGCGGAACGGCGGGCTCATCACGCGGCGCGCGGCATGGTCCCAATCGGTGTTGAAATATTCGCTCTCATCCAGCGTCAGGAACTGCGCCAGCGGCTCACCGTAAACGCGCATGCCCTTTTGCCGCGCCCGGCGGATCGCCTCGTGCGACTGCTCGCACGATACGTGCACGATATACAGTGGCACGCCGGCGGCATCGGCGATGGTGATCGCCCGGTTGGCGGCCTCGCCCTCGAACTCGGGCGGGCGCGAATAGGCATGCCCCTCCGGCCCGGTGATCCCCTTGGCCAGCATCTGCGCCTGCATGTCGGCGACCAGATCACCGTTTTCCGCGTGCACCATCGGCAGCGCGCCCAACTCGGCGCACCGCTTGAACGAGGCGAACATCTCGTCATCCTCGATCATCAACGCGCCCTTGTAGGCCATGAAATGCTTGAACGAGTTCACGCCCATCTCGACGGCGTCCTTCATCTCGTTGAAGATCGTCTCGTTCCAGCCGGTGATCGCCATGTGATAACCGATGTCGGTGCAGATCTGCGGCGCCGATTTGCGGTGCCATTCCTCGATCGCGTTCTTGATCGACCCATCCGCCCCCGGCAGGCAGAAATCCACCAGCATCGTGGTGCCGCCACAGGCCGCCGCCCATGTGCCTGTCTCGAATGTCTCGGCGGCGGTGGTGCCCATGAATGGCATTTCCATATGCGTGTGCGGATCGATCCCGCCGGGGATGACATAGGCGCCCTCGGCGTCGATATACTCATCGCCCTTCAGATCCTCGCCAATCTGCTTGATCTTCTCGTCCTCGATCAACACATCCGCCTTCCACGTGCGATCTGCCGTGCAAA
>CAZOKA010000348.1:0-2626 GCA_964580265.1 uncultured Rhodobacterales bacterium
CCCAGATAGGCGGTGTTCTCCAGCGTGCCCTGGACCGAGGTCGCGCTTTCCCGCGGGGCGTCCGCGGTCAGTTCCAGTTTTTCGGGACGGATTGCGACCTGCACCTTGTCTCCCTCCACGAAGCGGCGATCGCGGGCGGGGGCGCTGATCCGGCCAAGACCTGCGGCCTCGACCTCGATCCGCGCGCCGTTCACGCCCGACACTTTCGCATCGAAGAAGTTCATCGTCCCGATGAACGAGGCGACCTCGCGGTTTCTCGGCGCCTCGTAGAGGCCCGTGGGCGAATCGAGTTGGAGCACGTGGCCCTGCGACATCACCGCGATCCGGTCGGACATGGTCAATGCCTCTTCCTGGTCGTGGGTGACGAAGACGAACGTGATTCCGACCGTTCGCTGCAGGGCGCGCAGCTCGAGCTGCATCTGCTCGCGCAGCTGCTTGTCGAGCGCGCCGAGCGGCTCGTCCAGAAGCAACACCTTGGGCCGCAGGATCAGCGCGCGCGCCAGCGCGATCCGCTGCCTCTGGCCGCCGGAAAGCTCGTTCGCCTTGCGGTCGCCGAAACCGGGCAGCTTGATCAGTTCAAGCATCTCGTCGACCATCGCGTCGCGCTTCGCGCGTGGCAGCCGCTGCTTGCGCAGCCCGTAGGCAATGTTGTCGCGTACGTTTAGATGCGGAAAGATCGCGTAGTTCTGGAAGACCATGTTCACCGGCCGCATATGCGGCGGCACGTCCGACATCGGTTGACCGTCGATGCAGATCTCGCCGGCCGTAGTGGCCTCGAACCCCGCCAGCATCCGCAGCAGCGTGGTCTTGCCGCAGCCGGACGCACCCAGCAGCGAGAAGAACTCGCCATGGCCAATGTCGATCGACACATTGTCGATTGCCTGGAACTTGCCGAAATACTTGTCGACGTTCCGGATCGAAATGAAGGCGTCGCTGTTCAAGTCTCATCCCCTTTCATAGAATTGAACTGTGCCCCGCGGTTGATCCACTGGCCGAGGAACACGATCACGAAGGACGCCGCGATGATCATCGAGGCCAGCGCGAGTATCGACGGGAATTCCTGCGGGAACCGAAGCTGGCCCCAGATATACATCGGCAGGGTCGGCTGCGTGCCGCTCAGGAAGAAAGCCATGATGAACTCGTCGAAGGACACGGTGAAGGTCAGCATCAGGCTTGCCACCACCCCCGGGAAGACCATCGGCAGGGTCACCCGCCAGAAGGACCACCAGGCGTTCTCGCCCAGGTCGGCCGAGGCTTCCTCGATCGACTTGTCGAAACCCTCGAACCGCGGGATCAGCGTGGCCACCGAGAACGGAAGGCAGATGATCATGTGCCCGATCGCGACGGTATAAAGCGACAGCGGCACGCCCAGCTGGCTGAGAAGGACCAGAAGCGCGACGCCGAAGATGATGAGCGGCACCACCAGCGGCAGCATGATGAAGGCCACCAGCGGCCCGCGCCCCGGCAGCCGGTAGCGGGTGATGGCCTTGGCGGCGAAGATGCCCATCCCCGTGCAGATCACGGAGACGACGACACCGATCTTGACGCTGTTCATCAGGGCGTTCCAGACCGGCTCGCGCTGGAATAGTTCGCCGTACCATTGCAGGGTGAAACCCGTCAGCGGGAAGCGGACATAGATCGAGTCGTTGAAGCTGAAGAGTGGCAGGAACAGAACCGGCATATACAGCACGATCAGGAAGATCACGGCATAAATCTGCAAGGGCCGGTTCCGGCGTTTGATATAGGAGTCCGTGCTCATGAGATGCGCTTTCTGACGAACAGGGTTACGAGGATGAACACCGCGCAGATGAAGGTGATGGTCAGCATCAGGATGATCGCCAGCGCCGCCCCCATCGGCCAGTTGTTGATCGGGCCGAACTGTTTCTGGATCAGGTTGCCGATCATTGCCCCGTCCGGGCCGCCCAGCAATGCCGGTGTGATGTAGTCGCCCGTTGTGGGAATGAAGATCAGCAGGCTCGCCGAGATTACCCCGGGCAGCGAAAGCGGCAGCGTCACCCGCAGGAAGCGCATCACCGGCCCGTCGCCCAGATCCGTCGCCGCTTCGAGCAGCGAGCGGTCGATCTTTTCCAGCGACACGTAAAGCGGCAGGATCGCGAAGGCGGCCCAGGCATGGGCCAGGGTGATGATCACCGCCGACTGGCTGTAAAGCAGGAACTGAAGGGGCTCCTCGATCAGTCCCACCGTCATCAGCGCCGAGTTGATCACCCCTTCGTAACCCAGCACCACCTTCCACGCGAAGACGCGCAGCAGGTAGCTCGTCCAGAAGGGCAGCGTCATCAGCACGATCCACATCATCTTGTTGCGATGCACGTGGAAGGCCACGTAATAGGCCATCGGGTAGCACAGGATGACCGTCGCGACCGTGGCGATGGCGGACATCCGGATCGACCGCTCCAGCAGGGCGCCGTAGATCGGCCGCTCGATCGCGTCGCGATAGTTTCCAAGCGTGAAGGTGGTGTCGAAACCGAAGCCGACCGGCAGCCAGAAGCTCATCACCAGCAGGATGAGGAAGGGCACCAGGATAACGACCGACATGAACAGAAGCGTCGGGGAAAGCAGGCTGAAGCCGCGCAGCGTCTCGGAACCGTGCAGAAGGCGCGTGACC
>CAZOKA010000349.1:0-2618 GCA_964580265.1 uncultured Rhodobacterales bacterium
TCATGGGCGATTAGCTCAGCGGTAGAGCACTTCGTTGACATCGAAGGGGTCACTGGTTCAATCCCAGTATCGCCCACCATGATTTCACTGCCCCAATCACGGGGCGCCCGCAACCCAAGGCGCAAGGCCCGCGCCGCGACAGACAGGAGACGACCATGAAGGTCAAGAATTCGCTCCGCTCGCTCAAGAACCGGCACCGCGACTGCCGTGTCGTGCGCCGCAAAGGCCGCGTCTACGTGATCAACAAGACCCAGCGTCGCTTCAAGGCACGCCAAGGCTAGTCACTGCGGTGCAGTCTTTCAAAGGCCGCTGCCATTGGCATGCGGTCTTTTTTTCGTGGAGGACGCATGTTCAATGGCCTCTCATTCGAAAATTGAAAAGGCCGCGCTGTTCAGGGCGGCCTTTCGCATTCGATCGCCATGATACCGGCGGCGGGGCAACGCCCGGTCAGTCGTAACTGCGCCGGTCTTCGATCACCTTGCCGTCGTTGGGCAGGCTGCCGGGGTGCACCACTTCGATCTGCGCCTTGAGCTTGAGCACATCGCGAACGGTATCGGCAAAGCTATCTGCCTCACCGCCGGATGCCTCGATCTGCACGGTCATCACGTCCATTTCTCCCTCGCGCGTGGCAATCACACGGGCACGGGCGATTTCATCATGGCGGGCCACCAGTTCGGCCACCTGTTCGGGACGCACAAACATGCCCTTGATCTTGGTCGTCTGGTCAGCACGCCCCATCCACCCCTTTATGCGCATGTTGGTCCGACCACAGGGGCTGGCTCCTTCCAGTGCAGCACTCAGATCCCCGGTGGCGAACCGGATCAGCGGGTAATCAGGGTTGAGCGTGGTAACCACCACCTCGCCCACCTGCCCCGGCTCAACCGGATCGCCGGTGCCGGGAGTCACAATTTCGACGATCACGTTTTCATCAACGATCATGCCCTCCATCGCCTCAGATTCGTAGGCGATGTTGCCTAGATCGGCGGTGGCATAGCATTGCAGGCAAGTTATCCCCCGGTCCGCATACTCCTGACGCAGCGAGGGGAACAGCGCCCCGCCCCCAACCGCCGCGCGGGTAATCGACAGGGGCACGCCCATCTCGTCGGCCTTGTCGAGGATGATCTTCAGGTAATCGGGCGTGCCGGCATAGGCGGTAACACCGATATCGGCCGCCGCGCGCACCTGTAGCTCGGTCTGCCCGGTGCCTGCGGGCACGACAGCCGCGCCAACCGCACGTGCGCCGGATTCAAAGATCATGCCCGCGGGCGTCAGGTGATAGCCAAAGCAGTTCTGAACGATATCCCCCTGCCCAATTCCGCAGGCATGCAGGAAACGGCCCATGCGCCACCAATCATGCGCGGCGCCGCCGGGCTCGTAGATCGGACCAGGGGATTGGAAGATATGCGCAAACCCGCTGGCCGGGCGCGTTGTCAGCCCTCCGAAAGGCCCATTGTCGGCCTGTGCCCGACCCAGGTCGGACTTGCGCAGGACCGGAAGCGCGGCAAGGTCCGCCGCGCTGGTGATCGTGCCAGGATCGACATCGTCAAGCGAGCCGCGATACCCCGGCAACTCCTTGGCGCGGGCGATTTGGGCAGGCAGCGCTCGGGCGATCGCGGTATCGCGATCCTGCGACGAACGCGCTTCCATTTCATCAAAATAGTGGCTCATAGGAAGCACTCTTTCAAAAAGGGGCTGGCAGATGCGGGTGGTGGCGGTCCGTGTCGGGGAACGGGGTATACCCCCGCTCAAACCATCAGCTCAGCCAGCGCTTGCGGCGGCGGTAGCTGCGCACGTCACGGAAGCTTTTGCGCCCCTCGTCCGACATGCCGAGGTAGAATTCCTTCACGTCCGGGTTTTCACGAAGGTCATCGGCCGGGCCGTCCATCACGACGCGGCCGGACTCGAGGATATATCCGTAATGCGCGAACCGCAGCGCCACGTTGGTGTTCTGTTCGGCCAGCAGGAACGTGTTGCCCTCGTTTTCATTGAGGCTTTTGACGATTCCGAAAATCTCTTCCACCAACTGCGGCGCAAGGCCCATGCTCGGCTCGTCCAAAAGGATCATCGTGGGTCGCGACATCAGGGCACGACCGATCGCGACCATCTGCTGCTCACCGCCCGAAGTATAGCCCGCCTGGCTTTTTCGGCGTTCACGCAAGCGCGGAAAATAGTCATAGACCATTTCAAGATCCGCGTTAATAGCCCCCTTGCCGTCCTTGCGGGTATAGGCTCCGGTCATCAGGTTTTCCTCAACCGTCAGGTGCTCGAAACAATGGCGCCCTTCCATGACCTGAACGACCCCCTTTTCGACCAGGTCGGTCGGAGTCTGGTCCTGCACGCGCTCGCCCAAGTACTTGATGTTACCCTTGGTCACTTCGCCTCGCTCGGAATGCAAGAGGTTCGAAATGGCCTTGAGCGTCGTAGTCTTCCCCGCGCCATTGCCGCCCAGAAGGGCAGTGATGCCGCCCTTGGGCACCTTGAGGCTGACCCCCTTGAGCACAAGGATCACGTGATTGTAGATCACCTCGATGTTGTTGACCTCGAGAAGGGTCTCGTCTGTGTGACCGGCATCCAGCATGGGGCTCTCTTTCCAAATCTGTATGGGTGATCCCGGCCGC
>CAZOKA010000350.1:0-2587 GCA_964580265.1 uncultured Rhodobacterales bacterium
GCCGTCTATATCGACCAGATCCGCAAGCACGGGCTCTACGACGAGATATGGCAGGCCTTCGTCGCGATCCTGCCGGTGCGCACCGTCGGCGTGATGGGCGACGGGCGCACCTACGATTACGCCTGCGCCCTGCGCGCGGTCACCTCCGTCGATGGCATGACCGCCGATTACTATCCCTTCAGCCACGATTTCCTTGGCGAAACGGCAACGCGCATCATCAACGAGGTCAAAGGCATCAACCGCGTCACCTACGACGTGACCTCGAAACCGCCCGGCACCATCGAGTGGGAATGATCGGGCGCGCGCACCTGCCCTCTTCATCTTGCCCAAAATACTCTCGGGGGTGAATTGGCCAAAGGCCAAGAGGGGGCGGAAAGCCCCCTTGCCCCGCCCGCCGCAGGCGCGGGCGGTCACGGCAACGCCGTGACTGCCCTTACAAGTTCAGCTTGTCGCGCATGAAGGCCAGCGCCACGTTCAACCCATCGGGCGCGATGCCGTGGCCGGTGCCCTTCTGGATATGCGCGTAAACCTGGTCAAAGCCCGCATCCTGCAACCCCTGCGCCGCCTCGGGCAGCGATTGCACCGGCACCACCTCGTCCTGGTCACCATGCACCAGCAGCACCGGCGGCTTGTGCGCGGCCTCGTCCTTCAGAACCTCGGGCGCCAGCAACCGGCCCGAGAACGCCACCACGCCCGAAATCTCGTCCTCGCGGCGCGGCGCGACGTGCAGCGCCATCATCGAGCCTTGCGAGAACCCGAACAGCACCATCTGCTCGGGCAGCATGTCCTCGTCCACCAGCAGCGCATCGAGAAAGGCGTTCAGATCCTCGACCGCGCGCTGCATGCCCTGCTCGGCGGCCTCGTCGGACGCGCCGTCGATCCACGGGATCGGGAACCACTGGTAGCCCATTGGCGCGCCTGCGCAATCCTCGGGCGCGTCGGGCGCCACGAACAGCGTGTCGGGCAGATGCTCGCCCAGGACATCCGCCAGGCCCAGCAGGTCCGCGCCATTGGCGCCGTAGCCATGCAGGAAAACGACGACGGATCGCGCGCTGCCGGAAACAGGCGCCCGGCGCCCTGCGTTCAATACCCGTGTCATCTGATCCCTTCCCTCTTCTTTTCAACGTGGTAGTAGGCCCAAAGCAGCCGCGCCGCAACCGCCCGCCACGGGCTCCAGCGCATCGACATGGCGCGCAACTCCCGCTCGCTCGGGCGCTCCTCCATCGCATAGAGCAGCCGCGCCGCCTCTTGCAGCGCCAGGTCGCCGGGGGCGAACACGTCGGCGCGGCCAAGGCTGAACATGGCATAGATTTCCGCCGTCCAGACACCGATTCCGGTCACCCCGGTCAATTCCCGGACCACCTCGGTGGTGGGGCGGTAATGCAAGGCGTCAAAATCTATTCCGGCCTCGGCCAGCGCCCGCGCATAGCGCGCCTTCTGGCGACTCAACCCGCCCGCGCGCAGGGTTTCGTCATCGCTTTGCCGGATCGCGTCTGCCCCGGTCAGGCCCGCCGCCTCCAGCCGCGCCCAGATCGCGCGCGCCGAGGCGACGCTGACCTGCTGACTGACGATCGCGCTCAGCAGTTGCGAAAACCCCGCCGGTCGGCGCCGCAACGGCAGCGATCCGGTCCGTTCATAGGCCGCCGCCATGCGGCTGTCCTGCGCGGACAGCCACGCGGCACCCTCGGCCACGCAATCGGGCGTTTCGATGATCCGCCCCACATCGCCCTGATCGCCCATTGCCCATCCTTTCGTGGCCCGCGTGGCCTGCGGCCGGTCCGGGGCCAACTATAGGCATGTCCGGCGGCGCGGTGCAATCAACCCCGCCGCCTGGCACAAGACCGCTTGCAGCCTCCCGGCGGTCGGTCTAGCAACAACGCATGACAGAGTTCGAATATACCGCAGACATCGGTCCCGATGACCGCCGCGCACGGCGCAACGTGACCGTCCTGGTGCTGGCGCAGGCGATTCTCGGTGCCCAGATGCCGATGATCTTCACCATCGGCGGGCTGGCCGGGCAATCGCTGGCCAGCAACGTGTGCTTTGCCACGCTGCCGATCTCGTTGATCGTGCTGGGATCGATGCTTGCGGCGACGCCCGTCTCGCACATGATGCAGAAATACGGCCGCCGCGTGGGTTTCCTGATCGGCACCTCGTCGGGTGCACTTGGCGGGGCGGTCGGCGCTTATGGCCTCTATCATGCGTCGTTTCCGATCTTCCTGATCGGCAGCCTGATCACCGGCGTCTACATGTCGGCGCAGGGGTTCTACCGCTTTGCCGCCGCCGATACCGCGTCGGATGCGTTCCGGCCCAAGGCGATTTCCTACGTCATGGCGGGCGGGCTGGCCGCCGCCGTGATCGGGCCGCAACTGGTCAAGCTGACCAGCCAGTCGCTGGTGATTCCGTTCATGGGCACCTACCTGGCGGTGATCGCGGTGAACGTGGTCGGCTCGGTCCTGTTCTTCTTTCTCGATATCCCCAAGCCCCCGGTGCCCAGCGAGGACGCCCCCAAGGGCCGCTCCCGCTGGGAATTGATCACCACGCCGCGCATCGCGGTGGCGGTGATCTGCGCGATGGTGTCCTATGC
>CAZOKA010000351.1:0-2584 GCA_964580265.1 uncultured Rhodobacterales bacterium
AGGGCGTCGCCCACGGGGCGATGGATCGGGGCGAACACCCCGAGGCGGTCGAGGCCCTCGCCGACCGCCAGGTCGACGCACGCTCGGAGGAGTCGGTCGACGTCGGCGTCGGCGGCGCACAGCCAGGAGACCTCGAGCGTGCCGTCGCGAGCCTCGGCCACCACCCAACCACTGGGCGCCGACCAGAGCAGCCCCCGGCGAGCGAGGCCGACGAGGTCGTCGAGCGTCAACTGCCAGAAGGTCCAGTGGAAGCCGATGAGGCCCCGGGCCACGCGGATGAGCCCCGACCGCTCCCACACCGGCCAGGCGTCGGCCGGACCCATGGCGGTGGCGGGTTCGAGGCGCTCGGGGCCCGGCACCCGGGGACCGCCGTTGCGGAGGGGGTTGGGATCGGCGGCGAGACCCTCCCGGGTGGCGTGCCACCAGCGGCTCGTGCGGCGATAGCCGAGCCCCTCCACCTGTCGTTGGGGGGCCTCGTTCCAGTCCTCGATGAGGAGGCGGGCGACCCGGTCGCCCCGCTCCCGGGCCCACGCCACCCCCGTTTCGTTCATCATCGACGCCAGGCCCTTGCGTCGGTGGTCGGGGTGGACGCGGGCCGCCGCCATCCACGCCTGCCGGCGGCCGGGCTGCTTCAGGGTCGCCACCGCCACGGGCCCGTCGACGTCGTGCTCGACGACGATGACCTCGATGGCGGGATCGTCGAGCCAAATCGGGTAGGCGTCGGCCACGTAGTCGCCCCACTCGAAGGTGTCCTGGGTGAACGCGGCGAGGGGGGCATGGTCCTCGGGACGCCCGTGACGAACCTCGTAGGAGGGGTCAGTCATCGCCGCCCACCAGCCGGAACACGCCCTCGGTACTGGATGCCACGAAGACCTCGCCGTCGGCCGACTCCGCAAACGACGTGAGCAGTCCGACACGGAGGCCGGTGTCGCGCACGGCCACCGGCTCGACGCCGTCGAGTTCGAGCGCCAGGATCTCCCCGGAGCAGTAGTCCCCGAACAGGTAGTGACCTCGGAGCTCCGGGATGGACCGGCCCCGGTACACCACCCCGCCAACGACGGCACACCGCGGATCGTCACCGTGGCCGTACTCGATCACAGGCGGGCGCTGGTCATCGGGAACCGGTCCCTGGCCTCGGGACGACCCCTCCAGCGCCGACCACCCGAAGTTGATGATCCCCTCGCTCCCAGCCGGGACCACGTCGATCTCCTCCCTGCACGAGTTGCCGACGTCCCCCAACCAGAGGTCACCAGTTTCGCGGTCGATCGAGAAGCGCCATGGGTTGCGCAGACCGTAGGCGACCTGCGGCCGGTCGACGCCCTCAGGAGTCACCAACTCACCGTCGGGTGTGATCTCCAAACGCACGATGCTGCCGAGGAGGGAGTCGAGGTTCTGTCCCTCGACTCCGGGGTCGTCTGCCGGCCCTCCATCCCCGATCGACAGGTACACCAACCCGTCGGCCCCGACGGCCAGATCCCCCCCGTTGTGCGTCGGGTCGGGCTGCTCGACGACGAAGACCGACCTGAAGGCCGCCTCCAGATCCTCCAAGGGTCTCGCTCGAACTTCGAGAGCATCGTCGTCACGGGTGACGGTGGTCAGCAACCACCCGGCATCCGGGTGAACGGCCACGTCCAACAAGCCTTGTTCGACTCCGTCCACGACGATGCCGTCCTCCACGAACAGGGTCTCCACCGAGCCCTTCCCATCGACCGACACGAGCGACCCGTTCTTGTTGGCGACGAGCAGCCGCCCCTCGTGCTCGGTCATGGCGGTGGTGCCAGCGAGGTCGGCAACCGGCTCGAGTCCCAACGTCGCCTCAAGAGGATCTGTGGCGAGACCCTCCACCGTCGGGACCCCTGACACGAAACCGGGCGTGCAGTTCCGGAACGGGCTGACCGACGCTTGGTAGTACTGCCATCCCACAGCGAGCAGGCTGACGCCCACCAGCACCCAGACGGCATTGAGGATGCGACGCTGCACAGTCGCCATCAGAGCGTGGCCGCCAGCACGACCCACGACCCGAGGATCCAGACCCCGAGGAGGACGAGTCGGTCCCAGCCGATCCGCGACCCCGGCCACCGCCACCGGACCAGCCAGGCGCCGCCAACGCCGAGGGGGAGGGCGAAGAGCAGGGCGGCCCGGGACACGACCCGCAGGCTGAGGACCGCCAACTCGAACACGTACCCGATCGAGCCGGCGGGCCCCTCGAGGAAGCCGGCCCCCAGGAGGCCGACCACCGCGACCGCCACGATGGCGAGGGCCCGGGCGATCGCCAAGGGCAGCTCGGGCCAGTCGAGCGCCGTCCGCGAGATGGGGCCCTCCGAGGAGACCCCGAAGGCGAAGAGGCCGACGACGACGATCACCAGACCGGAGCCGAGCAGTCCGCCGACGCTGCCGGACAGCGCCACCTCGACCACGTCGAAGGCCGCCAGCAACACCACCAGGCCCAGCGCCACCAGCGAGGCGCCGACGACGGCGAGGTACATGTCGGCGACGAGGCCGAGTTGGCGTCCGAACAGCCGGGCGTAGTCGAGCAGTTCGTCCCGCGACGGCGCCGTCGGCGGACTCGGCGCCTCGTCGGTCG
>CAZOKA010000352.1:0-2551 GCA_964580265.1 uncultured Rhodobacterales bacterium
GTCGCCGGCGATCTGCGCGCCCGGCAGGACAGCTTCATCACCCGGTCGGGACGCAAGGTGGCGCTCAATGTGTGGGTGCGTCCCGATGACATCGGAAAATGCGCCTTTGCCATGGATTCGCTCAAGAAATCCATGCAGTGGGATGAAGAGAAATACGGCCGGGAATACGATCTGGATGTGTTCAACATCGTTGCCGTCGATGATTTCAACATGGGCGCAATGGAAAACAAGGGGTTGAACATCTTCAATTCCTCGGTGGTGCTGGCCAGCCCGGAAACCTCGACCGATGCCACGTTCGAGCGGATCGAGGCGATCATCGCGCACGAGTATTTTCACAACTGGACAGGCAACCGCATCACCTGCCGCGACTGGTTCCAGCTCTGCCTCAAGGAGGGGCTGACTGTGTTCCGCGACGCACAGTTCACCGCCGATATGCGCAGCGCCCCGGTCAAGCGGATCGGCGACGTGATCGATCTGCGCGCGCGCCAGTTCCGCGAGGATTCAGGCCCCCTGGCGCATCCCGTCCGGCCCGAAAGCTTTGTCGAGATCAACAACTTCTATACCGCCACGGTCTATGAAAAGGGCGCCGAGGTGATCGGCATGCTCAAGACGCTTGTCGGCAATGAGGCGTATTTTCGCGCACTCGATCTGTATTTCGACCGCCACGATGGCCAGGCCTGCACGATCGAGGACTGGTTGAAGGTGTTCGAGGACGCCACCGGGCGCGACCTGTCGCAGTTCAAGCGCTGGTACAGCCAAGCCGGCACGCCGCGCCTGTCGGTCGAGGAGCAGTTCGCGAACGGCACCTATACCCTGACCTTTGAGCAGCACACGCCCCCCACACCCGGCCAGCCCGACAAGGCGCCGCAGGTGATCCCGATCGCGGTCGGGCTCTTGGGGCCAAACGGTGACGAGGTGCACCCCACCACCGTGCTGGAGATGACGCAGGCGCGGCAAAGCTTTACCTTCGACGGCCTCGGCGCGCGGCCGGTGCCCTCGATCCTGCGCGGCTTCTCGGCGCCGGTGATCCTGAGCCGGGACAGCAGCAGCGCCGAGCGCGCCTTTTTGCTGGCGCATGACACCGATCCCTTCAACCGGTGGGAGGCGGGGCGCGATTTGGCGCGCGATACGCTGATGCGCATGGCGCAGCATGGCGGCGCGCCCGATGGCGGCTATCTTGATGCGCTGGCCGCGGTGCTGCGCGACGACACGCTCGATCCCGCCTTTCGGGCGCTGACCCTGCGCCAGCCGGGGCAGGACGATATCGCCCGCGCCCTGCACGAAGCCGGGCACACCCCCGACCCCGAGGCCATATTCCACGCCGCCGATCGATTTGGCGCGGCGCTGGCGGCGCACCTGGAGGACACGCTGCACTCTCTCCATGCCGCGATGGACGTGTCCGGCCCCTACCGCCCCGACGCAGACGATGCCGGGCGGCGCGATTTGCAAAACGCCGCGCTGGCGCTGCTGACGCGGCTGGACGGCGGCGCGGCGGCACGCGAACAATTTGCCGCCGCCGGAAACATGACCCAGCAACTCGGCGCGCTGTCATCGCTGATGGCGCAGGGGCTGGGCGATACCGAAAACGCGACCTTCGAGGCGCAATGGCACGATGACCGGCTGGTGATGGATCGCTGGTTCGCGCTGCAAGTCACCCATGCCCGGCTGGATCAGGCCGCGAAAAAAGCCGCCGAAATGACCGCGCGCAGCGATTTCAACCTGAAGAACCCCAACCGCTTTCGCGCCGTGTTCGGCGCGCTGGCGGGCAATGCGGGCGGCTTTCACGCGGCTAGCGGCGCGGGTTATGATCTGCTGGCCGATTGGCTGATCCGGCTTGACCCGATCAACCCGCAAACCACCGCTCGCATGTGCACCGCGTTCCAGACATGGCCGCGCTACGACGCGAACCGGCAGGCGCGGATCAAGGCGGCGCTGCGCCGCATTCAAGACACCCCCTCGCTCAGCCGTGACACCGCCGAAATGGTGGCGCGCATCCTGGGGGACTAGGCGATGAGCCTGCGCCACGACGCCCGCGCCCGGCGCCCGCGCACCGTGCTGGTGCTGCTTGGGGTGTGGGCCGGGCTGGCGGCGCTGTGGTGGGGGCTGAATGCCACCTGGTGGATCGTCGCGGCGCTGGCGCTGTTCACCCTGCCCGCCCTGTGGGAGGTGATCACCGACCGCCGCGCGAGCCTGAGCCTGGAGGATGGCGCCCTGCACTGGTGCGATGGAACGCGCGCCGACAGGGTTGCGCTTGATGCACTCGACCACGTCCGCTTTGACACGCGGCTGGACATGTCGGTGCGCGTGACGCTGGTCCTGAACGACGGGCGGCGCATCCGGCTGCCCCATGCCTGCCTGCCGCCGCACCGCGCGTTCGAGACCGCGCTGAACGCGGCCGGTGTCGCCACGCGCCGCCACCACTTTCGCGCGCTGTGACGGCGCAAGGGGGCGCAGCCCTCTTGCCCCTTTAGCGCCCCTGTCCTAGAAGGCAGACAAGCGACACAAGGACATGTGACCATGCTCGACCTGACCTATGCCCCCCCGAAACCCA
>CAZOKA010000353.1:0-2527 GCA_964580265.1 uncultured Rhodobacterales bacterium
TGCTGGTCAAGCCGATGGAAACCGAACTGGCCGATCTCGACGGGCTCAAGACGATGACCGCCACCGCCGCCGAAGGCTACGGCGGCGTCGCGCTGGAGTTCGAATTCGGCTGGGACAAGACCAAGATCATGGCCGACGTGCGCGAGGCCATGAACACCGCCGAAAGCAAATTCCCCGACGGGTTCGAAAAGTATTCGATCAACGAGATCAACTTTTCCGAATTCCCGATCATCATCGTCAACCTGACCGGCGACGTGCCCGAACGCACCATGGCCAGCATCGCCAAGGATCTCCAGGAAGAGATCGAGACGCTCGATGCCGTGATGGAGGCCGGTATCGCCGGCAATCGCGACGAGATGGTCGAGGTGGTGATCGATCCTCTGCGGCTGGAATCCTACAACGTCACGGCCGGCGAGTTGATCAACGTCGTGCAGAACAACAACCTGCTGATCGCCGCCGGCGAGGTCGAGACCGAACAGGGCACCTTCAGCGTCAAGATCCCCTCGTCCTTTGACGAGGCGCGCGATATCTACGACCTGCCGGTGAAAACCAATGGCACCCGCGTCGTGACGCTGGGCGATCTGGCGCGCATCAACCTGACCTTCGAGGACCGCCTCGGCACCGCCCGGTTCAACGGCGAATCGACGGTCGCCTTGCAGGTGGTCAAGCGCAAGGGCTTCAACCTGATCGACACCGCCGCCCGCGTGCGCGAAATCGTCAAGACCGAACAGGCGGGCTGGCCCGCCGAAATGCGCGCCGCCGTCACCGCAGGCACCTCCAACGATCAAAGCCGCGTCGTGGCCTCCATGGTCAGCCAGCTCGAAGGCTCGGTCCTGACCGCGATCGCGCTGGTGATGATCGTGGTGCTGGCCGCGCTCGGCACCCGCGCGGCGCTGCTGGTCGGCTTTGCCATCCCCACATCGTTCCTGCTGTGCTTCGTGCTGCTGGCCGTGATGGACGTGACCGTGTCGAACATCGTGATGTTCGGCCTGATCCTGGCCGTGGGGATGCTGGTGGACGGCGCCATCGTGGTGGTCGAATACGCCGACAAGCGCATCTCGCAGGGTGTCGGGCCGATGCACGCTTACGTGGACGCGGCCAAACGCATGTTCTGGCCCATCGTCAGTTCCACCGCCACGACGCTCTGCGCCTTCCTTCCAATGCTGTTCTGGCCGGGCGTTCCGGGCGAATTCATGGGCATGCTGCCTGTCACGCTGATCTTCGTGCTGATGGCTTCGCTGATCGTTGCGCTGATCTATCTGCCCGTCATGGGCGGCGTGACCGGGCGCGTCAGCCGCCTGTTCGGGCGCAGCAGCGACGCGCTGCGCCGCGCCCTGCCCTGGGTGGTGCGCGCCGCGCTGGTGCCTGTCGCGCTCTACTCGGTATTCCTCGGGGCGATGCAGGTGCTCAACCCGACCTACCTGCTGCCCGAAGGCATCCCGCCCGCCGCTGCGCTGGCTGCTGGCATCGCGCTGTTTCTCGGCGGCTCGGTCGCCGCCTCGGTCACCCTTGGCGCGGCCCGGATCGAATGGCGCGCGCGCCGCATATACGCCGGCCACCGCCGCAGCCCCTTCGGCTGGTTCATCAAGGCGATCGTCAGCAACCCCATCATGCCCCTGGTCGCCATCGGCGGGGTTGCGGCCTTTGTCGTGACGGTGTTCCTGACCTACCAGGAGAACAACCGCGGCGTTGAGTTCTTCGTCGAATCCGAACCAGAGCAAGCCATCGTCTACGTCCGCGCCCGCGGCAACCTGGCGGTCACCGAAAAGGACCGGCTGGTGCGGCAGGCCGAATCCATCGTCCTGCGGCACCCCGGCGTGGACAACGCCTTTGCCTTCGCAGGCGATGGCGGGTTGAACCAGAACACCGGCGGCGCGCAGCCGCCGCTGGACACCATCGGCCAGATTCAGCTTGAACTGGTCCCGTGGGAGGATCGCCGTTTCCAGCCCGAGCTTGACGGCAACGTCGTCATCGACGAGCTGACCGCCGCGCTGTCTGACATACCCGGCATCCGCATCGAGATCCTCGAGCAATCTCGCGGCCCGGCCAGCGCCAAGCCGGTGCACCTGCGCCTCAAGGGCGACAACTGGAACGATCTGAAACAGTCCACCGCACAAGTGCGTGAGCGGTTCGAGGCAACCACCGGCCTGGTCCAGACCGAAGATACCCTGCCCCTGCCCGGCATAGATTGGCAGATCGACGTCGATGTCGAAAAGGCCGGCCGCTTCGGCGCGGATGTCGCCACCGTGGGGGCGATGGTGCAACTGGTCACGCGCGGCATCCTGCTGGACACGATGCGCGTCGAAAGCAGCGACGAGGAAATCGAGATCCGGGTGCGCCTGCCCGAGCAGGACCGCGTGCTGTCCACCCTCGATACCCTCAAGGTCCGCACCCGCGACGGGCTGGTGCCGCTTGCCAACTTCATCACCCGGCAGCCGGTTCCGAAACTGGCCCAGATCAAGCGCGTCGATCAAAAGCGGTATTTCGACGTCAAGGCCGGCGTCGCGCCCAGCCTGGTCAAGCTGTC
>CAZOKA010000354.1:0-2510 GCA_964580265.1 uncultured Rhodobacterales bacterium
CACGCCAGAAACTGGATAAACCGCTCGACGTGATCGAGGGGCCGTTGATGGACGGCATGAACGTCGTCGGTGACTTGTTCGGCGACGGCAAGATGTTCCTGCCGCAGGTGGTCAAATCCGCCCGCGTGATGAAAACCGCCGTTGGTCATCTGCTTCCTTACATGGAGGAGGAAAAGCGCCGCACCGGCGATACATCGGCCAAGGGCAAGGTGCTGATGGCGACGGTCAAGGGCGATGTGCATGATATCGGAAAGAACATCGTCGGCGTTGTGCTGCAGTGTAACAACTACGATGTCGTCGATCTGGGCGTGATGGTCCCGACCGAGGATATCCTGGCGAGGGCCAAGGAGGAAAAAGCCGATATCGTGGGGCTGTCGGGCCTGATCACGCCGTCGCTGGATCGCATGGTCGAGGTCGCGGGCGAAATGACACGGCAGGGCATGGACCTGCCGCTGATGATTGGCGGTGCGACTACCTCGAAAAAGCACACGGCGCTGAAGGTCGCGACGGAATACGAGCATGGCGTGATCCACGTCGATGACGCGTCCAAGGCGGTTGGCGTGGTGTCCAAGCTGCTGTCCAAGACGGCGCGCCCGGATTACCTGGCCGGTATCGCACAGGAGCAGGAAACCATGCGCGCGGGCGCCACCAAGACGGGCGACCGCCCGACAACCGCGATAGAAGCGGCGCGGGCCAACGCGTTCGATGGCGGCTGGGATGATTACACGCCGCCCGCCCCGCAATCGCCGGGCCTGAGCGTGATCGATGACATGCCGCTTGAGACGCTGCGCGACTACATCGACTGGACCCCGTTCTTTTCCACATGGGAAATGAAGGGCCGCTTCCCCGATATCCTGGACCACCCCGACAAGGGGCCGGCCGCGCGGGAGTTATATGACAACGCGCAGGCGATGCTGGACAGGATCGTGAACGAGCGCTGGTTCACCCCGCGCGGGGTGGTGGGCCTGTGGCCTGCGAACGCCGAGGGCGACGATGTGCTGGTCTGGACAGACGAGACGCGCCGCGACGTGGCCGAACGCCTGCCGCAACTGCGCCAGCAGGGCCGCAAGAGCGGGAACAAGCCCCACATGAGCCTGGCGGATTTCGTCGCGCCCAAGGGCACGCCGGACTGGATCGGCGGATTTGCCGTCACCACGGGCGCCGAAGTGCACAGCCTCGCCGACAAGTTCAAGGCCGAGGGCAACGATTATGATGCGATCATGGTGCAAGCCCTGGGTGACCGGATGGCCGAGGCATTCGCCGAGGCGCTGCACGCCCGTGTGCGCCGTTCGCTTTGGGGCTACGCGCCGGGCGAGGCGATGGAGAACGACGACCTGATCGCCGAGAAATACCGCGGTATCCGCCCCGCACCCGGCTACCCGGCCTGCCCGGATCACACTGAGAAGGCCAAGCTGTTCGCGCTGCTGGATGCCGAACGTCACACCGGGATCAGCCTGACTGAATCCTTTGCGATGTGGCCCGCATCGGCGGTGTCGGGGTTCTACTTCGCGCACCCCGAGGCCAGTTATTTCGGGATCGGGCGCCTGGGCCCCGACCAGGTGGCCGACTATGCGGAGCGCAAGGGGGTGGACCTTGCCGAAATGGAAAAATGGCTGGCTCCCAGCCTGGGGTATACCCCGTCGCGTGATCGCGATGACGAGGGTGAGACCCGCAAGATCGCCTGATGAAACGCAGGCGCAACTCAATATCGAAGGAGAGGAACGAGATGAGCGACAAGACCTGGCTGTTTACCAGCGAATCGGTGTCCGAAGGGCACCCCGACAAGGTGTGCGACCGTATTTCCGACGCGGTGCTGGATGCCTACCTGGCCGCCGATCCGCAGGCGCGCGTTGCCTGTGAGACGCTGACAACCACCGATCACGTCACAATCGCCGGCGAGGTGCGCGGCCCCGAAAGCGTGCTGAAGGATGTCGAGCAGATCGCGCGCGACGCGATCAAGGATATCGGCTATGACCAGCCCGGATTTTCGTGGAAAACCGCCGAGGTCGTCTGCCGCCTGCACGCACAATCGTCGGACATTGCCATGGGCGTCGATGAGGGCGACAAGGGCGAAGAAGGCGCAGGTGACCAGGGCATCATGTTCGGCTATGCCTGTAATGAGACCGACGAGTTGATGCCGGCTCCGATCCAGTTCTCGCACCGCATCCTGCGCCATATGGCCGAGGACCGGAAATCGGGCAAGCAGCCCGCATTCGGCCCCGACGCCAAGAGCCAGGTCACGCTGAAGTACCAGAACGGCAAGCCCGTTGGCGTGGACACGGTCGTCGTCTCGACCCAGCACGTCGAGGGCGTGAGCCAGGACGAGGTTCGCGAGATGGTCAAGCCCTACATCGAGGGTGCGTTCCCCGATGGCTGGACCCTGCCCGATGACCGCCTGATCGTGAACCCCACCGGGCAGTTCATCATCGGCGGCCCCGATGGCGACGCAGGGCTAACGGGGCGCAAGATCATCGTCGATACCTATGGCGGCGCGGCCCCGCATGGCGGCG
>CAZOKA010000355.1:0-2508 GCA_964580265.1 uncultured Rhodobacterales bacterium
CGGGATATGTAGGCTTGGTGTCAGGCGTGTGCCTGTCGGATTTCGGGCACGAGGTAGTTTGCGTTGACAAGGATCCGGCCAAGATCGAAATGCTGGAACGCGGCGAGGTGCCGATTTACGAGCCGGGGCTAGACGCGGTGATGACCCGCAACGTCGAGGCCGGGCGCCTGTCGTTCACCGGCGATCTGTCCAGGGCGCTCGACGGGGCCGAAGCGGTGTTCATCGCCGTCGGAACACCCACGCGCCGCGGGGACGGGCATGCGGACCTGAGCTATGTCATGGCCGCCGCCGAGGATATCGCCCGCCTGGCCACGGGCTACCTGGTGATCGTGACCAAATCCACCGTTCCGGTGGGCACCAACCGGCAGGTCAAGCAGACCGTGAAAAAGGCCAACCCGAACCTCGAGTTCGACGTCGCCTCTAACCCCGAATTCCTGCGCGAGGGCGCGGCGATCGACGATTTCATGAAACCCGATCGTGTCGTCGTCGGCGTCCAGACCGAGCGCGCGGCCGAGGTCATGGCCGAAGTCTATCGCCCGCTCTACCTGCGTGATTTTCCGATCCTGACCACGGATCTGGAAAGCGCCGAGATGATCAAATACGCCGCCAACGCGTTTCTCGCCACCAAGATCAGCTTCATCAACGAAATTGCCGCGCTATGCGAGCGCGCAGGTGGCGACGTCAAGGAAGTGGCGCGCGGCATCGGGCTGGACGGGCGCATCGGCAACAAGTTCCTTCATGCTGGTCCCGGCTATGGCGGTTCATGTTTCCCGAAGGATACCAAGGCCCTGGCCCGCATCGGGCAGGAAAACGCATCGCCCATGCAGATCACCGAAACGGTGATCAAGGTCAACGAGGGCGTCAAGCGGCGGATGATCGACAAGTTGCTTGATCTGTGCGCCGGGTCGTTCAACGGCAAGACCGTCGCGGTGCTGGGCGTGACCTTCAAGCCCAATACCGACGACATGCGCGATTCGCCCGCGCTTGATATCGTTCCCGCGCTAGTGGGTGGCGGCGCCAAGGTCCGTGTGGTTGATCCGCAGGGAAAGCGCGAGGGCGAAGCGCTATTGCCCGGCGTGCATTGGCTCGATGATCCCTACAAGGCCGCCCACAATGCCGATCTGCTTGTCCTGTTGACCGAGTGGAACGAATTTCGCGCCCTCGACCTCAAGAAACTCGCGCGCAAGATGGCCACTGCCAACATGGCCGACCTGCGAAACATCTATTCACTCAAGGACGCCAGGCGCGCGGGCTTCGATGCCTATACATCGGTTGGCCGCCCCTCGCTCCTTCCTTCTGCGGATTGAGGGTTCGACCACCGCTTGCCTCAGCCAACCTTGCAGGCCGACAGGATTGCCATGTTGAGGATGTCATTGACCGTCGATCCGGACGAGCAGATCTGGATCGACTTGTCCACGCCCGACAGGATCGGCCCGATCACCGTGGCGCCGGCCATCTCTTGCATCAACTTGACTGAAATAGAAGCCGAATGCCGCGCCGGTACCACCAGGATGTTCGCCGGCCCGGTCAAGCGTTGGAACGGGTAAGCGCCTTGCGCCTTCACGTTCAGCGCAACATCGACTGTCATCTCGCCTTCGAACTCGAAATCGACCCCCCGCCTTTCCAGAACCTGCGGCGCCAGGTGCATCTTCTCGGCCCGCTCCGATACCGGGTAGCCGAACGTTGAAAAGCTGACGAAAGCCACCCGCGGCTCAAGCCCCAGATGCCGCGCCACCGCCGCGGACCTTTCCGCGATGTTGGCCAGATCCTCCTGATCGGGCCACTCATGCACCAGGGTATCGGCAATCAGCACGATCCGCCCCTTGTGCAGCAGCGCCGTCACCCCGGCCGCCCCGTGCGCCGCATCCGCGTCGAACACGTAGTTGATCCGCTCCATCACATGGGCCGATTTGCGCGTCGCGCCCGTCACCAACCCGTCGCCGTGCCCATGCGCCAGCATCAGCGCCGCGAAAACATGCCGGTCGCGCGCGGCCAGCCGGTGAATATCGTGGCGGTCGTGCCCCTTGCGCTGCAACCGCCCGTACAGGAACTCCTTGTAGGTGCTCAGGCTGCGCGTGTTGGCCGCGTTCACCACCTCGATCTCGCGCACCGCATCGGCCAGGCCCGATGCCTCCAGCTTTTCCTTCACGTCCGACTCGCGCCCCACGACAAGCGCCTTGCCCAGGCCCGAGCGCTGATACATCACCGCCGCACGCAGCACGCGGGGATCGTCCCCTTCGGCAAAGATCATGCGCGCCTGGTTGGCCTTGGCCCGGTTGTGAATGCCTCGCAGGATCGATGCGGTCGGGTCCATCCGCGATTTGAGGTTCAATTCGTAGGCGTCCATGTCGATGATCGGGCGGCGCGCCGCGCCCGTTTCCATCCCGGCCCGCGCCACCGAGGGCGGGATGCGGTGAATCAGCCGCGGATCGAACGGCGTGGGAATGATGTAATCCCGCCCGAACGTCAGGTTGCGGCCATAGGCCATTGCCACCTCGTCGGGAACAT
>CAZOKA010000356.1:0-2508 GCA_964580265.1 uncultured Rhodobacterales bacterium
GAAGCACGGGGGGCGGACTCGCAGGCCCTTCATCTTGCCTGAAATACTCCCGCCGGAGGCGTCCGCCCTTTCAGCCGGTGGCGCAGCCGATGCAGCGCGGGGCGGCGGGGTCCAGCTCCAGCCGCGCGTGGGAAATCTCTTCGCCGCAATCGAGGCAATAGCCGTATTCGCCTTCGTCAAGGCGGGCGAGGGCGGCGCGCAGGCGGCGGGCCTCGCCGTCGCGGCGTGCTTGTGTGGCCTTGGACATGGCCTGTGCCTGGAGTGCGTCCATCCGGCTGAGCCGCCCGGTGGCCTGTTGATCGAGCGTCACGATCTCTTGTCCCTGCGCGCCAAGGGCATCGCCGCGCGCCAGTTCGGCCAGTCGCGCGGTGATCAGGGCGCGGAATCGGGCGGCGGTTTGGTCATTCATTGCTGAAATTCCTTTCATCACGGTTTGGCGATTTTGTCCTGGCGGCCTATCTGCTAGAGTGAGAAGACTTAGCATTCGGGATCAGGCACCGCCATGGCACAGACACGCGCACATCTATCCGAAGTCGATCCGGTCTGGGATCGGATCAGCCAGGAGGCCAAGCAGGCCGTCGCCGACGAGCCGCTTCTGGGGGGGATGATACATTCGTGCATCCTGCACCATGGCACGATCGAATGTGCGCTGGCGTATCGCAACGCGATGAAGCTGGCCTCGGGCGAGATGAGCGAGCAGTTGATCCGCGAGATCTGCGACGAGGCCTATGCCGCCGATCCATCGCTGGCGCTGGCCGCGCGGGCCGATATCGTGGCGGTGTACGAGCGCGACCCCGCCTGCCACCGGTTCTTGCAGCCGCTGCTGTTCTTCAAGGGGTTCCAGGCGGTGCAGGCGTACCGGGTGGCGCATTGGTTGTGGCGGCACGGGCGGCGCGACATGGCGTATTTCTTCCAGATGCGCGTGTCGGAGACCTTCGGCGTCGATATCCATCCCGCAGCAAGGATCGGCAAGGGGATCATGATCGACCACGCCCATTCCATCGTCATCGGCGAGACGGCGGTGGTTGGCGACAACGTGTCGATGCTGCATTCCGTCACGCTGGGCGGGACCGGCAAGGAAGAAGAGGATCGCCACCCCAAGATCGGCGATGGCGTTCTGATCGGCGCGGGGGCCAAGGTGCTGGGCAATATCAGCATCGGGCGCTGCTCGCGCATCGCGGCCGGCTCGGTGGTGCTGCATGACGTGCCCGAGAAATCCACCGTCGCGGGGGTGCCCGCCAAGGTGGTGGGCGAGGCGGGCTGCGCGCAGCCCTCGGTCACCATGGATCAGCTTCTGGGCACCAAGGGCTGATCGGGGCGGGGGCACCGGGGCACCGGGGCGCAGATGCGCGCCCGGCGGCCCCCGCAAATCAGGCCAGCATCACCATCGGGTTTTCCAGGTTTTCCACGATCTGCTGCAACAGCTCGGCGCCGAGCGCGCCGTCGATGACGCGGTGATCGACGCTGAGCGTGACCGACATCACCGTCGCGGTGGTGAGTTCTCCATCCTTCCCGATCACGGGCTTTTTCACGCCCGCGCCCACGGCCAGGATCGCGCCGTGCGGCGGGTTTATGACCGCGTCGAAATTGTCGATCCCGTACATGCCGAGGTTGGAGATGGCGAAGCTTCCGCCCTGGTATTCGCCAGGGGCAAGCTTGCGATCACGAGCGCGGGCGGCGAGATCCTTCATCTCGGTCGACAGGGCCGAGAGGGATTTCATCTCGGCATCCTTCAGCACCGGCGTGAACAGCCCGCCCTCGACGGCCACCGCCACCGCCACGTCCGACGGGGCCAGCCGCAGGATGCGGTCGCCGGCCCAGACGGCGTTCGCATCCGGCACCGCCTGCAGCGCCAGCGCGCAGGCCTTGATGATGAAATCGTTGACGCTGAGCTTGACGCCGCGCGAGTCCAACTGCTTGTTCAGGTCGGCGCGGAATTTCATCAGCGCGTCCATGCGGATCTCGCGGCGCAGGTAGAAATGCGGGATCGTCTGCTTGGCCTCGGTCAGGCGCGCGGCGACGGTCTTGCGCATACCGTCAAGCTTGACCTCCTCATAGTCGCGCCCCTCGTAAAGCGCCTTGACGGTGTCCGCATCGGACCCGGCGGGGGCAGGGGCTTTCTCGGCCCGAGGCCCCGGCTCGGAGGCCGGGACGGATGTGGTGGCGGCCTTGGCATCCACCACATCGGCCTTGACGATCCGGCCCCTTGGCCCCGAGCCGCTGATCTGCGCCAGGTCCAGACCCTTTTGCGCCGCGATCCGGCGCGCCAGCGGCGAGGCGAAGACGCGGTTGCCCTTGTCGTCGGTCGGCGCGGCGGGGGCAGGGGTGTCGGACCCGCCCCGGGCCTGATCCGGGGCCTCCGCCTCCGGTTTGGCCCGAGGCTCCGGCTCGGGGGCCGGGGCTGCGTCGTCACCTGACGGTGACGCCTTGATGTCGTCGGCGCTTTCGCCTTCTTCCAGCAGCACGGCGATGGGGGTGTTTACCTTGACCCCCTCGCTGCCCGCCTCG
>CAZOKA010000357.1:0-2504 GCA_964580265.1 uncultured Rhodobacterales bacterium
TGGGATTCGAACCCACGGTACGCTTTCACGCACGCCGGTTTTCAAGACCGGTGCAATCGACCACTCTGCCACTCCTCCGACTGCAAAGGCCCATAAACGGTGGCGCGCGATTCTGGAAGTGGAAGCTTCAACCGGTCAGTGGGGAATTTTCGCCAACGCGGCGGCTCAGTCTTTTCTTGCTTGCGCCTTGCCGCTACACTGCGGCGCAAACCGGCATGTCGCCAAGGGCGGGCGGCGGCAAGCCGATAAATTCGCAAGAGGCAAGGGGCAAATCATGACGGTGGATCAACGAGCACGGATATCGCCGCGCGGAACGGCACGCTGGGTGCTGCTGCCCGTTCTGGCACTGGCACTTGCCGGGTGCGAACAGGGCGCGGGCGGGTTTTCCTCGCTGTTCGGGGGGGGCGGCGACAATGCCGCCGACCCGGCGAAAGCGGCGCAACAATCGGTCAAGCTGATCGAGCGCGATGTCGAGGCCCCCGAGGTATTCCAGGTCACCGAGGAGGGCCTGTGGGACGGACGTCCGTCGCTTGGCGGCGTCTGGGTCGCGCATCCCGACGTCAAAAGCCCCGAGCGCGTCATCATACGCAAGCCATCGGATGGCAAATTCGTGATCGGGGCGCTGTTCCGCCGGGAACGGGCAAACCCAGGACCACGCCTGCAGGTGTCATCCGATGCGGCAGCCGCCCTGGGCATGCTTGCTGGTCAGCCCGCCGAGTTGAACGTGACCGCCCTGCGCCGCGAGGAGGTCGCCCCGGAGCAGGCCGAAGCCTCATCCGACACGGAAACGGAGAACGCCCCCCCCGGCGATATCGCGCAAAGCACGCTGGCCCCCACCACGGACGAGGCCGCCACGGATATGGCGCAAGAGGCCACGCCACAGGCCCCGCCCACACCCAAGCCGCAAGCATCGTCGCTGACCAAGCCATTCATCCAGATCGGCATTTTCAGCGTCGAGGACAACGCCCGACGCACCGCCGAGCGGATGCGCAGCGCAGGGATGATCCCCACCGTCAAGAAACATAGCGCCAGCGGCAAACCGTTCTGGCGCGTCATCGTCGGCCCGGCATCCACCGCGTCCGAGCGGCGCGCACTGCTCGAGGCGATCCGGAAACAAGGGTTCGAGGACGCCTACGCGGTGACCGACTGAACCGACAAGAACAGGAGTGACCGATGGGACGTTTCCTCGCGATTGCGATTTCGGCGCTGACGATGTTGTGGATGGTATCTGCGCCATTGGCGGCGTTCGAAACGAAAGCGGGCGCCGCCTACGTCGTGGATCAGACCAGCGGCACGGTGTTGCTGTCCAAGGAGGCGGACAAGCCGATTCCGCCTGCATCCATGTCAAAGCTCATGACGCTTTACGTGGCATTCGAGGCAATTCGCGACGGGCGCTTGTCACTGAACGAGAAATTGCCGGTATCGGAGCACGCAATGAGCTATGGCGGCTCGACGATGTTCCTGGATACCACGGACAATGTGACCGTGGAGGATCTGCTGCGCGGAATCATCGTCTTGTCTGGCAACGACGCCTGCGCCGTCATCGCCGAGGCCCTTTCGCCGGACGGAACCGAAGCCGGATTCGCGCGCTACATGACCCAGCGTGCGCAACAGATGGGGATGACGAACTCGACCTTCATGAATTCCAACGGATGGCCGCAGGCAGGTCACCGCATGAGCGTGCGGGATCTGGCCCTGCTGGCAGACCGGATCATAACCGATTTCCCAAATTTCTATCCCCTTTTCAAGGAACAGGAATACGCGTTCGATGGCCGCGCGCCCAGCAACACCCGAAACCGCAACCCGCTGTTGGGGATGGGGATCGGGGCTGACGGGCTGAAGACCGGGCACACCCAGGAAGCAGGCTATGGCCTTGTCGGATCGGCCAAGCAAGGCGATCGGCGCATAATCTTTGCGATCTCGGGCTTGCCTGATGCGCAGGCCCGCGCGGCCGAATCGCGCGGCATCGTCAATTGGGCTTTCCGGCAATTCGCGCGGCGGCAGGTCGCGAAGGCCGGGCAGGAAATCGCCCGCGCCGATGTCTGGATGGGGATGCAGCCCGATGTCGGGCTGGTCCCGGCCGAGGATGTAAGCGCCCTCTTGCCGGCGCTGGCCGGCGACTCGATCGAGGGCGAAGTGGTCTATCGCAGCCCCGTATCCGCACCTGTCCAGAAAGGGGATACATTGGCCGAACTGGTTCTCAAACCCGATCAGTTGGCCGAAATCCGTATCCCCCTCGTAGCGAACCGCAGCGTGGCGCGCGGCGGGTTCATCTCGCGGGTCGGCACGGTGGCAACGCTGCTGCTGGACCGGCTGAACAAGGGGCCTGAGGGCGCATTGTGACCGCTCCGGGATGGTTCATCAGCTTCGAGGGGATCGACGGGTCGGGCAAATCCACGCAGGCGCGCATGCTGGCCGATCATCTGCGCGCATTGGGCCGCGAGGTGGTGCTCACGCGTGAGCCGGGCGGCTCGCCGGGGGCCGAAGAGATCCGCAAGCTGGTC